>CAIOZP010000748.1 GCA_903862805.1 uncultured Fibrobacterota bacterium | reverse complement strand
GGCATTGATCTGTGGAAACTGTTCTTCACCGAGAGTCCCATGATGAGCCGCAGAACACGACCGGCACCGACCCGCATGAGCGCATCCTTGATTGTTTCAATTCGTCTGCCTGCCGAACTTTCGACGGAGTTTGCCATTCGCAGAACACCGGCAGTGATTGCCTGATCGAAGCTTGCGAGCTTGACCACTTCGTCAATTCCGTAGTCGGGAGAAGACAGAACCGCTGCCAAGCGAAGCGCTGTCGGCTGCATCGGGACAAGCTCACCGGCCTTGTCGATGATCGTGCCGAAGTCAATCATAGTTCGATACTTTGCATATTGACCATCAGCCAGCATTGACCTGTTCCGGCTTCGAGGTACATTGTGCGCGGAACAGTTCCGCCCGTCTGCTCTGCCGCAATGAGCAGTCCGTTTTTCCAGAGGAACTTTCGCGCGATAAGAACATTTCTCTGTCCGATTGCAAAGAGATCCATGTGGCCTCCAAGAACCTGCGCACCGCCTGCGATTGACACACGCAGACCTTTTTTACTCGCGCCACGTTTGAACATTTCGGCAAAGAGAGCATTCATTCCGCTGTCGCCGAACATGAATGGATTCGCCGCCGCCTTTGCCGGATCGGTTGACGAAAGGGGAAGCATATAGTGAAGCAGTCCGACCATGCCGCTGGCCGGATCGAACACGGCCACGCCTATGCACGATCCGAGCGCGTGGGTCACGACCATCTCACCTGCGTTCTCGGCGATCTTCATGTCGGCCACGCCGACTATGTGCCTTGGTATGTTCATGCCGTCACTGCTTTATATAGACTGAAGGACGCACTGTTTTAAGTCCGCACAGAATACCCGTCAGGCTTTCCGAATGTCCAACAAAAAGTATTCCGCCCGGTTTTAGAAGTCGCTCGACTTCCTTGAGCAAGCGTGTGCGAACCGTGTTATCGAAATAGATCATCACGTTTCTGCAGAAGACCACGTCGAGTGGGCCGTGCATGGGGTAGGGTGGTTCGTTGAGATTGAGGCGACGGAAGGAGGTCATCGACTTCATCTGTTCCGATGCCGAATATGCCAGCTCACCTGATTCGGATTCGGCTTCGACAAAGAATTTTTTCATGCGCTCAGATGAAACTCCGCCCATTTTACTGATGGGATATGTTCCGCCAATTGCATGTCTCAGAACCTTGGTTGAAATATCTGTCGCCAAAATCTTCATATCGAGACGCTCGGATGTTGGCGCTTCCAAAAGAGTCATGGCAATCGTGTATGGTTCTTCGCCGGTCGAGCTTGCGGCGCACCAGACGCGGAATCTTTTCTGTCCGGCTACGATCCACTTTTTCATTTCAGAAGCTAAAAAGTCGAAATGATCCGCTTCGCGGTAAAAGCTGGTCACATTGGTTGAAATGACATCGAGCAGTTCGACAATCTCGGCTCCGGTTTCGTCGTTTACAAGATGCTTCAGATAGGCCCGTTCGGAATCGAGTCCGAGCAGTCTTATCCGCTTTGCAATTCGCGAAGAAACGAGTGCTTCCTTGCCCGTGCCGAGTTTGATACCGGCTTTGTCATATACGATTTTGCTGAGCTTGTCTAAAACAAGATTATCCATCACCAGACCTCCGGTGCCCAGTCGTGATGACGCAGGCGATGAACCTTGAACACAACGGCATTCCCGCTTGTCACATCGAAAACGATCTTCCGTCCCATCGATCCGCCAGTATCTTCGGAGATAACCGGAATATTCTTCCGCGACAGAACGGCCCTTGCCATCGCAATGTTCTCGGCACCGAGATCACGGCCGGTCGCCTCTTCCGGAAAACTGCCTCCGAAAACCTGCGCTACCATCTTTTCGATTGTACATCCGGCCTTCAGCATGAGCCTGACAAGATGCGCCGTAGCCGCAAGGCCGTAGCACGCCGTATTCGGTTCATCATCTTTCGGCTTCGGATAAATGTAATGATTCATTGCCCCAACCTGAATTTCGCGATCCCACAAACACACCGACACGCTGCTTCCCAGAACCGTCCGGATGATATGTCCTTCGTGGGCGAGAACAATATGCCCCGGCTCCAGAAAATGCTGGGAATCTTCGTCTATGTCTATTTCGTGGTCTATGTACATCTGTCTCTTTAAGGCTTCGTTTTGAACTTAGGCGACCTATATCCCAGTCTTCAAAATGATCTTTGTCACGTTATAATGATCTTCGGTACGTTTCTGACGATCTTCGGTACGTTTCTGATGATCTTCGGCACGTTTCTGACGATCTTCGGTACGTTTCTGACGATCTTCGGTACGTTTCTGATGATCTTTGTCACGTTATAATGATCTTCGGCGCGTTTCTGACGATCTTCGGTACGTTCCTGACGATCTTCGGTACGTTATCTTCGTTAAGAAACGCTTCGCTTGACCTCATCCCCCGGCCCGTTCTATTTCCTCGCCAGCTCGGGAACTTCTCCTTCAGAGAATGGGAGTTTTCCTGTTGAAGAATGTTCTTTCCATGCGTTCCCGAAGGGAACAGGCACCCTCTCTGAAGGAGAGGGTCGGACAAAGTCCGGGGTGAGGTCATCGCGTCAATATTCAAAGAACAGCATCACACTCTCAAACACACACTCTCTTCAAAATCCGGAGCCTGCACTTTCGCACAGGCTCCGGTTCAAAGAACATCATCAAACTAAATCAAACACACTCTCAGAAATCCTTCAGGTCGTCGTCATCAAGGGGAATAACCTCCGACGCGCTGACCTTCTGTGGAGAAGCTTTCTTCAGCGGTTTTTTCATCGCAGGCGGAGGTGCCTGATGGTGAACGACAGCCGTATGTGCCGGTCTTGCGACTGCACGCGACGCCGACGATGCCTGCTGGCTCAGGTTGAAGCGGGCGATCATCGTCTGGAGTTCAACTGCCTGGCTCGACAGTTCTTCGGCCGAACTTGCCGACTCTTCGGAGTTGGCGGCGTTCTGCTGAGTCACTGTGTCCATCTGCGAAACGGCCGTGTTCACCTGCTCGATGCCTGCGCTCTGCTCGTTGCTTGCCGCGGCTATCTCGCCGATAAGATCGTTCACCTTTCGGACGCTATCGGTGATAAGCGTGAACGCGCTTGACACTTCGGCAGCGATCTTCACACCGCCTTCTGCATTCTTCACAGAGTCGGCGATCATGTCGGCAGTGTTCTTTGCCGCCTGAGCCGAACGCTGGGCAAGGTTACGAACTTCCTCGGCAACGACCGCGAATCCGCGACCGGCTTCACCTGCACGTGCCGCCTCGACCGCCGCGTTGAGTGCAAGCAGGTTGGTCTGCATCGCAATCTCGTCGATGGTCTTGACGATCTTGGCCGTCTGATCGGACGATTCCTTGATCTTGTTGATCGAATCGCTCATGCGGTTCATGGCGCTTGTACCGGTGCTTGCATTCGAGTTGGCCTCGGTGGCAAGCGACTTCGCCTGATTCGCATTGTCGGCGTTCTGCTTGGTCATCGAAGACATTTCCTCAAGGCTCGACGAAACCTCTTCGAGCGAGCTTGCCTGCTCGTTCGCACCCTGCGCAAGGCTCTGACTTCCAGAGGAAATCTGCTGGCTGGCAGAGGCGACCTGTTCGGTTGCTTCGCTGACTTGTGAGAGGGCAGTGTCGAGGTTTTCGACTGCAAGGTTGATCGAACCCTTGAACTTGTCGAGATCTCCTTTGTAAATACCGACCACTCGCGCCGTCATGTCACGCGCAGCGACCTTGTTCATCACCTCGGCCGCTTCGGTAACAGGCAGGATAACGCCATCAAGCGTATCATTGACACCCTGAACGATCTTGCGGAAATCGCCCTGATGCTTCGAGGCATCGGCACGGGTCGCAAGTCGACCATCAACCGCCGCCTGAGCAAGCATCACTGCATCGGCAACAAGAGCGTTCACTGCTTCGATACAGGTATTGAGGTTGTTCTTGAGAATATTGAAATCGCCGTTGTATGAATCGGTGATCTTCGGAGGAATATTACCCTTTGAAATATCATCGACGTACTTGGCGGCCACATTCAAGGGCCCGATAACAGCATCGAGACAATCGTCAACACCCTGAACGATCTTGCGGAAGTCGCCCTGATGCTTCGACGCATCGGCGCGCGTCGCAAGCTTTCCTTCAACAGCCGCAACCGACAACAAACCTGCATCAGACACAAGCGCATTGACCGCATCAATACATGTGTTGAGGTTGTTTTTGATTGTGTTGAAATCGCCGTTGTACTTGTCGGTGATCTTCGGCGGGATGTCGCCTTTGGAAATCCGGTCGACGTATTCCGCAGCCACGTTGAGCGGACCGATGACCGCATCGAGGCAGTCGTCCACGCCCTGCACGATCTTACGGAAGTCGCCCTGATGCTTCGACGCATCGGCGCGTGTCGCGAGCTTGCCTTCGATAGCCGCCTTGGACAGCAATCCGGCGTCGCCGACGAGCGCGTTC
>CAIOZP010000747.1 GCA_903862805.1 uncultured Fibrobacterota bacterium | reverse complement strand
GACCTTCTTTTTCTGCGAGAGGCACACCGCCGGATCTCAGTGCCAAATCACCACGAACCTCATGACCGCCGCAGTTGACAGCCTTTTGGTCACGGTCGGCCCGGCTTCTACAATTCAGGCTGGTGACACGGCGACCATGAATGCCGTCGCATTCGACGACACAGGCGGTATGCGCACCGATCTCGTCGATTCAATGTCCTGGAAAGTCATAGGTGGAACCGACTCGATGAGCGCGGTCGATGTGTTCAAGGTTACATCCACCAAAGCCTATGATACGGTTAACGTGCTTGTGACGGTCAAAAACAACGGAGCGGTTGTAACCAAGATCGTTCCGGTCGTAATTACGCCAGGCAATCCTTCACGGATCTGCATCGAACCATCCGTTCCTGATCCTGCCACCAGCACGAAGGCTATTCTGCAGAATCAGAATCCGCTCGATACCGTGCTGATCGGCAGCGGTGTAACAAGTGGCAAAGCCTTCGCCGTCCTGCGCGATCAATATGGAAACTTCTGTCAGCAGGCTCCAACTGCAACATGGTCGGCATACGACAACGCCGGAATCCTTGCGATCCCGCTTACTGCAGCCAGTGCTTGGGAAGAGGATTTTTCCAAAGCCGGTCCTTCCGGAACGGCACACGTCAGCGCGACACAGGCAGGACTCGCTGTCTCATCCGATTCGCTTGCTGTTATCGTCAGTGTCGTTTACGATTCCATCCGGTTCGTCGTCAAAAATGGCGGTGTAACAACCAGAATCGACAACCTTGTGATCAATGCCCGCACCGACACCAACGTGACGGCTCAGGGCTGGCGCGCTGACCTTGCGACATGGGAAGACGTTCCAGCGTCGTGGTCGAGCAGCCTGCTTTCGCTTTCAGCAGGCCCGGCAGCGACGGACTCGCTCTACGCCTCGACCGCTGGCAGCGGAACGCTCACGATCACTTTGGGAACGAATACCAAAACGATTGGCGTAACCGTGATACGCACCGGTTCCGGAGTACTTTACGGCTGGTACCGCGACGGAGATGGCGACGGTGCAATTGATACAGCGGTGCTCATAGTTGATTCGGCGACCTCGCTTCTTCCAGACAGCATAAGTCTAATGGATCCATTCGGACGCGGAACAAAAGTCTCGCTCGCCGCCGGTTCCTACGCATGGTTCAACAATGACACCACGACCTGCCGGATTATCGTTCCGCTTCTGTCCAAACCTTTTGCTTACGATCCGGCAATCGGAACATCCTTCCAGCCGCTCGTCGCCGCATGGACTTATGGCAACAAATATCCGTCCGGCGGAATCACCATGTACGACAGCATCGGACCGGTTCTTGTCTCGGCAGTTTACACGCCATCGGCCGAAGACGGCGGGATCGACACGCTTATCGTGACGTTCTCCGACGATGTCAGAGCCGGAATTTCGCAGACGCCATTCACCGTCACGATGAAAAGCGGCGGAACCTACGAGTTCACAATGGCTCCGGACAGCACGCAGACCGGTGGCAAAACAGTGAAATTCTATGTCGCCAGCCTGAATCCCGCGACCTCAACACCGGCGACAACCGATTCACTCGGATACAAATTCACCGGAGCACTCTATGGATTCAATGGTGCGCCAGACATAGCTGGTCCTGAAAGCCGCAAGATCCCGCTCCAGGTCAAGCCGCGTCCATACGTCTTCACAATAAGAGTTGTCGGGCCGGTTGTTCCCGGTAAAACCAACGACACACTCATTGCCATTATCAACAGCCTGCTTATCAACAGTTCCGGAGCGTACAACGGCCTCTCTTCGCAGACAACGGTTCAATCCGGAACGGTGATCATTACCCAGCTGAGCAACGTGATTCCCGGAACCCAGATCGACGCATCGAAGGCGACGGTCAAGTCGGTCATATACGACGCGCTCGGCAATATCATCGCAAAACTCGACGGGTTCAACGGAACAGACCCACACTTTCAGGTGCGCCTCTCAACTATCGGCCCGCCACTGTCTTCAACAACCAAAACCGCGATGTACACCTTCTGGGACGGACGAAATCTTAGCGGCCGTGCCGTTACCGGCGGCATCTACATCATGCAGATGACCTTCAACATCGGCGATGGATACGGATCGAAAAGCATACGTCAGGGCTTGGCAGTGAAAAGCTTCTGATTCTTGAACTAGTTATCGAACAGACGGAGGGAGAAATTCCTCCGTCTGTTCATACCACCGTGTGTGCGCCGAACTTGCTCTGAATCCGTTCAAATATTCCGCAGACAATATTTTCCTCCTACCATCGAATTTTTTTTCCTCGCAGAAAAATTCGAACCGGAAGGAGTTACAAATGAGGAGCATCACGTTTAACGCCGCCATTGCCGCGATAATTTGCACGGCTGGTTGTCACCTTGGTTTCGCGGAACATCCAAAAGAAGGCAGCGTCGATTTCGGAGCCAAGCAGCGGCCCGACATCAAATCGTCACAGCAGATCGAGGCATTCAAACATGTCTTCGCCGACATCGCCGAGAAGGTGACACCAACGGTTGTCTGCATCACGTCGACCAAAATCGATACCGTGATGTACCAGAATCCGATGCAGCAGTTTTTTTTCGGCTCGCCATTTGATGATTTCTTCGGCCAGCCTCAGGGGCGCGGTGGACGACCCGATGTGCAGAAGCAGGAACAGCGGAGCACCGGCGTTGGCAGTGGCGTGATCGTCAGTGCAGACGGCTACATTCTCACGAATAACCATGTGGTCGAGGGTGCAAATGAAATTACCGTGAAGCTCAACGATGACCGTGAATTCGAGGCCGAGATTGTCGGACGCGATTCGCTTTCCGATGTCGCCGTTATCAAGATCAAAGACAAGGTGAGCGATCTGCCGGTTGCATACATCGGCGATTCCGGCAAGTTGCGGCCTGGCGATTGGGTGATGGCTATTGGCAATCCATTCAATCTCAATTCGACCGTGACCACCGGCATCGTTTCGGCGATCGGGCGGCACACCGATGGTACTTCGCTGTACCAGAATTTTGTGCAGACCGATGCCGCGATCAACCCCGGCAACTCCGGCGGTGCGCTTGTGAATATCGACGGCGAACTCATCGGCATCAACTCGATGATCTACACCCGCAGCGGCGGTTACATGGGAATCGGATTCGCGATTCCGATCAACATGGCCAAGAACATTGCCGAACAGCTCATCTATTCGGGCAAGGTTTCACGCGGCTGGATCGGCGTGACCATTTCCGATATGGACAACACGATGCGCGATGCGATGGGAATGAAAAGTCGCCGCGGCGTGCTCGTCTCAGACGTTTTATCAGGACAACCAGCCGCAAACGCTGGTATCAAAAGCGGCGATGTCATCCTGTCAATCAACGGTCAAGCAACCGGTAATGCAAATGATCTGCGCAATACTGTCGCCGCCATTCCCGCCGGAATGAAGATTCCCGTCGTTATTCTCCGTGACGGGAAAGAGCAAACACTCAGCCTAACAGTCGCCGATCGCGATGGCAAAAATGCAGTCGCCTCGCTTGACGAAAAAGAAAGCGGCGGTAGCGGAAAGGCAAGCGAAGCCGATCTGTCGAAGAAATTCGGCATGAGTGTGAGCAGCATAAGCGCCGATGTTCGCGACCGGCTCAATCTTCCCGATGACGCACAGGGCGTGGTCGTCAGCGATGTTGATCAAAAAGGCCCCGCCGCCGATAAAGGCATCATGAAAGGCGATATAATTCTTGCCGTGAAAACTCCCGATGGCTCGCTGATCACAGTGAACGATCCAAAGACCCTCAAGTCGGCGATCAGCAGGGTTGACAAAGGTGCGCCGGTACTTTTCAAGATTCAACGCGGACGGGCCGTTCTGTTCGTGGCCGTGCGGGCCGGATGATCGCAAAGTCACCACTTGACGATGCGGGAATTAACCAATACGGTCTTTACGTTCATATTCCGTTCTGCATCAAAGCCTGCCGATACTGCGATTTCCATTCGCAAGGTGTAAAGCAAGGTGATATAGAAACGATGCTCGGTGCGATCTGCGCCGAGCATCGTCTCGTTTCAGCCGAAGGACATTTCGCTGGGCTAAAACTTCGCTCGATTTACATAGGCGGCGGAACGCCATCCATCATTCCGGCAAATCTTTGGGGCCAGTTTGTTTCGGACTTGTTGGATGACGTTGACACATCGAAATTGATCGAGTTCACCGTCGAATGCAATCCGCAGTCGGCAAACGCAAAAAAACTCAATGTCTATGCGGAGTCAGGAGTTGACAGGATTAGTATCGGAGTCCAGTCGCTTGACAAAAGGGAGCTTGCGATTCTCGGTCGTCCTCACAATGCCGAAAGTGCGATTGACATTCTCAACTCGCCGGAGCTTTCGCTTTTCAAATCGGTCTCTGCCGATATTATGCTCGGCATTCCGGCACAGACAAAAGAATCTTTGCAACAAACGATTGATGAAATCCTGTCGTCAAAATTCGTAAAACATATTTCGGCTTATGAATTGAACATCGCCGACAACACGCCATTCGGCCGTCATCGCAAAATCCTTCCTCTGCCAAATGAAGATGAGCTGTCCGAACTTTCGACACTGCTCAAAGAGAAATTATCCGAAGCTGGATTTGTTCGTTACGAAGTTTCCAACTGGGCACTACCCGGCCATGAGAGCCGACACAACTCAGCTTACTGGACGCATGTTCCATACATCGGACTTGGCCCGTCGGCGCATTCGTTTGATGGATCAAACCGGCATGGAAACATAGTTGACAACATGCGATATGTCGAAGCCATTTCATCAGGAAAACTTCCGCGTGAATTTTCGGAGTGTTTGATCGGAAGAGAATTGATGGAAGAGACCGTGATGCTTGGCCTACGGACTTCGAGTGGTGTGAAAAAATCAATCGTTGATGAATTGACCGGCAGAAATCACGCTATTGTTGATAGTTTTATCAAGGCGGAATTTCTTATTGATGATGGAGAATATCTTCGTCCAACAAATGCCGGTCTTGACATGGCCGATGGAATGACAAAACTTATCTGCCGTCAATGACTAATATCGGAAGAAATACGGAATGGCGATCAACACACAACCTATCAGAATCAGTGCAATTGTACTTGCCACAAAATAGGGATAAATCATCAGGCCCAATCCGCATAGGATCGGAACAATCATGCTCTGCTTCTTACCATAGATAAAAAACCCAAGCCCAACCGAACCAAAGAGAAATCCCCAGAGAATTTGTGATCCTGAAAACATTTCGGACTCCTTTGTCTTAAACTGAAGACTCATGGCTCCAAAATTTATCATTAGCCCGATCTCCATGTATGCCTCCAGATAACTCATTGCCAGGCATGGTCGTTACTTCTTTGGCAAGTGAGTCCTGAAGACTTTTGAGCTCGAGCCGCCATTTCTTGTCTTCGGCGGCGAGGTCGTTGTCGACTTGCGCGGATTGGGAGAAGCCGATGATTACTTTGGAGGTGTTGACGAAGACTTGCTTCTTGGGGGATTGAAGCAAGACCAATGATAGAGATATTATTGAGATAAGGGTGGCGAGGAGGGGGAGGATTGTTTGTTTTTGGAATTTCATTTTAACAATCTACAACAACTATATAAAGTACGATGAGACCAGATTTTAAAAATGTTGAGCTGACAGGAACCCCTGCAGGAAAGTCGTTTCCCGATTGGGAGAAGGAAGCCGGGATTGAAAAAAGTTGGAAAACGCCTGAGCAGATTCCTGTGAAACCTGTATTTGGTGAAAGCGATCTGCAGGCGATGGAGCATCTGCAATATGCTGCAGGATTACCGCCATTTTTGCGGGGACCCTATTCCACCATGTTTGTTTCGAATCCCTGGACCATCCGCCAGTATGCTGGTTTTTCAACGGCGGAGGAATCAAATGCCTTCTACCGGAGGAACCTGAAAGCAGGGCAAAAAGGGCTTTCCGTTGCCTTCGACCTGGCGACCCACCGGGGTTACGACTCCGACCACGAAAGGGTTGAAGGGGATGTCGGCAAAGCAGGTGTGGCCATCGATTCCATCCTTGACATGAAGGTCCTTTTCGACCAGATACCCCTCGACATCATGTCGGTTTCGATGACCATGAATG
>CAIOZP010000746.1 GCA_903862805.1 uncultured Fibrobacterota bacterium | reverse complement strand
TTCGTCGAGCGGATAGCTCTGATCGTTGACACCACCATAGGTCTTGAGTACCGGTTTCTGCATTCCCATTATGTCAATCCTCTATCCTTATGATTTGAGTTTTTGCTTTTGAGAAATCCATTCCTTCGAGCTTTTTTACGGCTGTCTGCAAATTGGATTCTTTCGCAGTATGAGTCACGATCACAACCGGCACCGCTTCGTCGGATTTCGATTCGAGCTGGATTACCGAGGCGATCGAGATTCCGTTGTGGCCGAGCTCGCTTGCAATTGCCGCAAGGACATTGGGCCGATCGAGCACGGTGAAGCGCAGATAGTACCGTGTTGAAATGCCGTCGATTGGTGCAACTTTCAGCTCGTTTGCGATGCTGTAATATCCCATCGGAATACGGATCGGATTGCCGGTTACGATATTTCGCGCGACGTCAATCACATCGGAGATCACGGCCGATGCCGTTGGCAGTTCGCCAGCGCCACGGCCGTACAACAGAATTTTTCCGCAGTAGTCACCTTCAATCGCCATCGCGTTGAATACATCGTTGACAGATGCGAGTATGTGATCGTTTTTCAGCATGACCGGATGAACGCGCACTTCAATGCCGCTACCGCTGTCTTTTTTGATCACGCCCAAAAGCTTAATGGCATAGCCGAGCTTTTTCGCATAGTCGATGTCGTCGTCGGTGATCGTGGTGATTCCCTCTTTGTAAACCGACTCGTAAGGAACGAATCCGCCGAAGAGCAGCGATGCCATGATTGAAACCTTGTGCGCCGTGTCGCCGCCACCAACGTCGAGCGTCGGATCGGCTTCAGCATAACCGTGTGCCTGCGCAGCCTTCAGCACCTCATCAAATGGCAGACCTTCCTGCGTCATTTTGGTGAGGATGTAATTGCAGGTTCCGTTGGTGATCGTTTGCACTGATTGGATCTCGTTGCCGACCAGCGCCTCGCGCGCCGTCTTGATTGTCGGCATGGTTCCGCCTACTGCCGCCTCGAAATAAATCGAAACCCCGTTTGCTTCTGCGGCCGCAAAAAGCTCCGGGCCAAATTCGGAAATAAGCGCCTTGTTGGCCGTGATCACATGTTTCTTCGCGGCCAGCGCCTTTAGCACAAGCGCCTTGGCAAAGCCTGTTCCGCCCACGAGTTCGATAACAATATTTATTGACGGATCGTTAATCACATCGTCGGCGTTATCGCTGCAAATCGCGCTGCCGACCGGAAGCGTTTTCAGCACAGCGATGTTCTTGTCGGCGATGCGGGTGAGCTTCACCGGAAGCCCGAGTTTTTCGTCAAAAAATCTGGCTTGCGCGGAAAGGATCTTCACCACGCCGCCTCCGATGGTTCCGGCTCCGACAAGTCCGATATTGATCGCGTTCATTTCATGTCCTGTTCTTAGGTTTAGCGGCCGAAATATACGATGAGCGCGGGTTTTGAGGTTAAGGACACACTGCGCTTTCGGCAGGATTTTCTAAAAAGAATCAGACGGTTCGAGGTTTAAGTTATCTCTGAAGAACTATCAGCATGTGGAATCCGACCGGAGATATTTTGCAAACTACAAAGGGGTATTGTATGTCAAAAAATTTCTCTTCCGCTGTCGAAAGTCGCCGCTCCATTTACGGAATAGACGCTGAAATAAAAATTTCACCTGAGCGCGTTGCCGAGATCGTAAAGCACTCGGTGAAACACGCGCCATCGGCGTTCAACTCGCAAACAGCAAGGGCGCTCGTGTTGTCGGGTGATCATCACAAGAAGCTTTGGGAAGCCACGAAAGAAATTCTGCGCGCAATGGTACCCGCCGCCAACTTTGCTCCGACCGAGGCGAAGATCAATTCATTTCGCGCCGGTGCCGGAACCGTGCTGTTCTTCGAGGAACAAACGAAGATCGCCGAACTTCAGGAGAAATTCCCTACCTACGCCGACCGTTTTCCGCTCTGGTCGCTACAGTCTTCAGGCATGGCTCAGTTTGTCGTGTGGACAGCCCTCGAAGACGAAGGCCTCGGCGCCTCGCTTCAGCATTACAGTCCGCTTGTAGATGAATTTGTTCAGACCGAATGGAAAATCCCAGGCGAATGGAAACTTCTTTCGCAGCTTGTATTCGGTAATCCGATTGCAGCTCCGGCGGAGAAAATTTTCGCGCCGATTGATGAACGGGTGATTGTGTTTGTCTGATAATATCGTCCCGAAAACGTGTGTCTGACGAGAAAATGGCTTAAAGAAACGACGAAAGCACTGCGACAAAAGCTGCATTTGCGTAGATCGTCGGCTCGTTTGATGCATAGGATTCTTCGCTGTCGGCATAACATTTTGCAGGCGGTGTTCCTTTTGCGATGAGTGCTTCCAAAACAAGGTCACCGCCGGAATTGAGTCCGTTCGGGCCTTCGCCGATCGAGCCGGGTACGACGAAGCCGAGTGTGCGACTCAGGTCGTGATGGGATGTTTTGATGGGATTACTGCCGAGCGGCCCGTTCACAAAACATACGCCAAGTGGATTCACACCGAGGATCCAATCGATCTGCTGCGAAGCCGCAACGACATAACGCGAGTCCGGCGAAATCCTGTTTGCAAGCATCAGATAAACGCCGCGTTCAAGAGCGTTCGCATTCGATCCCCATTGATACGGAAAGTCTGTCGTGTCGTGTTTCAATGCGACGTGGTATCCAGTGCTTTGGATGACAGATAAAATTCTTTCGGACTGTTCGTGAATGACTGTTTTCATTTCGGATACGACTTGCGGATCGGCGCTGGTTGCATTGACAAATGCGAACATGCCGAAGGCGTATCCATCTGTCCAAGCCAATCCGGAAAAATCGGAAATGGAATCTCTGGCTTTCCACAGATCAACTGCGGCCTTTGCAAAGCGACTTTCCCCGCAGGCCTCGAACAAACTGGCCGCCGCCCACAATCTGTGTCCGATCTCATTTGGAAGATTATGCGCGTAAGGCCCGCCCATTGTCGGCATTCCCGTTTCGTCAAGTGGATTTTCAAACCCCTTGGCCGGATATTTTTCGGGATGACTTTCGAGCCAGCACCATGCACGTCTGGCGGAATTCAAAAGTCTCGACGAAAATTCTTTGTCATGATCAGAAAAAACAAGCGAAGCCTTCGCGATCGTTCCGCAGAATTGGCAGGTCGCCTGCGTGCTGATGTCGTGAAGATAAAGATCATCGAAAATTGTATCCGGCATTCCCGACGGATAAGCGGCGTGCGAAACCTTGTGATGAACCGCGCCATCGGCCCGCTGCATCTTGAGCAGCCAGTTCAGTTCCCAACGGATCTCGTCGAGTATGTCGGGCGAACAGTTTCCGCTTTCTGGAATGCCAAGCGATCCGTCTGAAAAAGCCGCTGGATTCAGTTGATGCGCAACCATGAGCATCATCGCCGATGTCGCACCGGGCGAAACATAGCGGCCATAATCACCGGCATCCCACCAACCCCCGCTGACATCGAAGCGGCTATCGGGATGAACACCATCGGCATCCCAAAGAATCGCCGGAGCAAGAAGATCCGCTCCATGCCGGATGCCTGTTTCAGAATCGTTCTTTGCCGCACCCGATCGCTGAAGGCAAAACCAACGTGCAGTAAGTCTTGCGACATCGGCATAGACATCATCGGAAATTTTGAATTGATAAGAATCTCCAAGACCATCAATTCTTATCCTGTAAATGCCCGCTGTTTCATATGCAGAAAAATCTCCACGCGAAACGAAATCTCCGCTGTCTTTATCAAAAATAACCGAGGATAAAACACCGCCAAACACAACCGTTCCCGCTTTGTCAACAAGATGAAAAGTCTTCGGCAGAACCAATGATGATCCGGAGACGATCACTTCCTTGAATTGACAGATGCGATAGCCAAGCTGATTGATGCGGATACAATTGTTTGCCGATGCCATGCGGATACTCTTGCCTTGGGTTTCACTTTGTTACTTGAGCGAATAATTCAATGGTCAATTGACCAACATATTGTCGTCTTTGACATTGCGAATTGCCGGAGGAGGTTCATTAAGGGATTTATGGTTCCACCACTTGATGTCATCTGCACGCAATTCGGTAATATTAAAAATATTCAGCCCGATAGACCATTGACCGTTTCGTGGGCGGTCGTCCGGTGAAATTATATATGCATAATCGAATGAAATATGATTAAAAACCGATACACCAAATCCCCAGTGCGTTTCATACCGGTCGCCGGCTGGATCTATCATATACCCGAATCGAAACGAGCCGGTGTTCATTACCGTCAGTTCTGCACCTAAATGGCGAGTTATCTTTTTAATTTCATCGTCGCGGGTTTCACTTGTATCGTGAATGACGTCGTCGTAAATTGCCCTGATAAAATTATCAGGTTTGCTGTCAGGATTCTGTCGGACGATCTCTCTGTCAAGGTTCCCTTCACAGGCGACTTTCAACAGATCCATTCCTTCAATGACCAGTGGGTATTTCCATGCGATTCCTATTCTTACCGTGAAAGGAATCGGATTTGATTGTGAGCCATTGCCACTTCCATAACTGACGGCTGGGCCCATGTTGTAAAGTCCTCCGCCCATTCGAAGTCCAAACGAGGTTACACCAAGCAAAGCTGCGTCAATGGCATATGTTCTGCCGATCTGCGAATTATCGTTTGTCAATTTGCTTCGAGCGTATTTGAAACTTGCGCCGTAGGCAAAAGAAGATCCGTTATGCAGGTCATGAAGAAGATCGTCGCCGTACGACAGTCCGACAACAACCTCATCGGCGTTGTATTGTCCTTCCACTACACCATTTTGGTTTGTGATATCGTTTCTACCGAAGTTGAGATAGTTGACGGAAACTCCGACCCCGCCGAAATAATGACGATTATCCTGCCAAACAAGCATTGGTGCCGCAAGATGCCAGACGTCGCTTAACTTCAACGCTGGTAAAAGTGGCTCAAAAAAGTGACCCGCCGCGCCTTTATTCATGCTTTCGCTGATCACACCAAGCCCTGCCGGGTTGTAAAACATGCAGCTCTGATCATCGGCGAGAGCAACGCCGCACTCGCCCATCGCCGCCTCGCGCGCACCGTATGGGAATTGAAGCGTAATTATTGCAGACTGCCCGATTTTTGGATTCGCATTAAGTACCGCAACAGCGGAAAGTGTTATCAATAATAAATAGCTTTTGGCGCTCAAGTGAGACTCCCCGAAAAGGTGATTTACTCAAAGATAATTTCAGGGAGTTTTTGAATGAAAAGCGCCAACGATTTCACGGTAAATCCCGCAAACGCAACTGCCTGTCTTTTGGTTTCCGAATCCCCCCATATAAAACAGCCAACCGATTCACCGGCTGGCTGTTTTATCAATTACCAAAAAAAATTATTTGAGGCTGGCGAGATCGAAAACATCGTCGTCATCAGCAGCGGCAACCGCTGGCGCTGGCGGAGGTGGTGCTTTGGGTGCCGGTGGTGGGGGCGACGCAATGG
>CAIOZP010000745.1 GCA_903862805.1 uncultured Fibrobacterota bacterium | reverse complement strand
CGCCGTAGGGAAACGCCCAAAAGCGTCTGAAGATTCTTATTAACTACAAAATTCATTTAGCCGGAAAATATCCAACCTGTGTCGCAATCGCTTGGCCTTCAGGAGAAAGCACCCAGTCGATGTAGCTCTTCATGGCACCAGTCGGCATTGACTTGGTGTACATGTAGAGGAAACGGGTGATCGGATACTCGTTCTTTGCGATTGTCTCGGCAGTCGGAACATAGGCTTCGCTTGAGGCGGTCTTCTTGACCTTGATAACCTTGATTCCCTTTGCATAAGCGGCGCCACCGTAGCCGATACTTTCAACGTCTTTGCTCACAGCGTTGACAACGGCAGCAGTTCCCGGAAGACTCTGCATAAGCGGGGTGTAATCTTTTCCGCCAAGAACGAAGTCGTGCATATATGCATACGTGCCGGAACTGTTTTCACGTCCGTAGATGATGATCTTCTGATCTGATCCACCGACCTGTTTCCAGTTGGTGATCGCGCCGGTGTAGATGCCTTTGATCTGGTCGAGGGAAAGAACATCAACGCTGTTGCTCTCGTTCACATAAATGGACAGACCGTCTTTTGCAGCCGTGATCTCGACGCCGAGGCTGTTGAACCGCTGCTTGAGCTGATCGCGTTCCGAACCGCTCATCGGACGGCTGGCGTCACAGATGTCGGTTGTGCCGTTGATCAACGCCGAGATGCCGATACCAGAACCACCGCCGGTGACCTGAATGATCGTCTCAGGATGAGCGGCCATGTACTTTTCGGCCCAACGCTGGGCAAGAATAACCATCGTGTCGGAGCCCTTGACCGTGATGGTCGTTGGCTTGACAGCTGCGATACCGGCCACAAGAAGGCCAAGTGCTACTGCGGTAATTGACAATTTACGAAACATGCTAACTCCTTTATTCTTTGTTGAGAAAAGTTCCCGACGCGGTTTGATCCGCGTCGGGAGGGAAATCAGAACTTGTACTGAAGACGAGCGGTGATCACATCGTCATGAAGGGATGTGTTGTAGAAACGAGATGTCGAAGTCTGGGCGAAAGTCGCCTTTTCATTCATCACGTGATCGTAGTAAGCAGTAAGCTTCACGTTCGGAGTGATGTGAAGAACCCAGCCGAAACCGATCGTGTTGTAAGTGAGGTCGGCAGTGCCGGCCGATACAATTGTAGGATCGATTTTCGTTTTGGTCGCATCGGTGTAATACTTCGTACCGTTGATATCCGCGCTTTTGGCGTCGGTGTTCGGATTGTACGAATCGTAGCGGAAGACAAGCTGACTGTGAAGCGGATCAAGATTCTGAACGACATTCACATACCAGCCGCGGAAGTTACGGAAGTAAGCCGCTGCGGTGCTTGGAAGGTTGTTGCTCGGCGAACCGCTGCTCGAAACACCTGCACAAACCTGCTGACCCTGATTGTATTCACCGCGAACGCTGATGCCACCGATCACAGGAATGTCCTTGTAGATCTGGAGGTCGGCACCGTAGTACAGACGTGTGAGCAGAGACTTGTCGTTACGATGTCTGTCAAACTTGTAGTTAGTGTCATAGTTGGCGACAAAAACACCCTTTGTGAAGCTGTATGTCGTATCGTTGTGGCTTGTGACCTTTCCGTAGTAACCGGAAACACCACCGTCGATCTCCATGTTGGCAACATAAATAGGAGCCTTGAAACCGAGGCGACCGATAGCGTCAAAGCGATTGTCTGACTCGATGTTGATTCCGTTACCGGTGAAAAGACCGGCACGAAGATTCAGCGCCTGAAGACCTTTGGATTTGACCTTTGAACCCGGAACGTATTCGATCTGTGCGCCAAGATCCTGATCGTTGGGGAACAGTGTCTGTGTCATGCGGGATTCTTCCGGTGCTTCGCGGGAAGAAGAAGAATATCCGATTTCAAAGCCGTACGGGCGATCTATGATACCAGCACGGATGCCGAAGCTCTGGAGCCAAGGATCACAGAAATGAACATCAGCTTCTTTGATCGAAACGCCGCCTTTATTGAAAAACGGGCTGGAAGTGTATGTCGCGTAAGTTGTGTCTGTCACAACATTAGGCGTCTTGGTCGTATCGGTGCCTTTGGTAACTTTAGTCGGAGTTCCGCTTACAACAGCGTTGCCGACTTCAAACGGAAGAATTTCGAGTTGCAAAGTTCCATCGGAAAGACCGTTTGATGCCTTGTACTGAACCTTGAGGCGGGCACGACGGATCTGGAACATCTTGTCGATTCCATTACCGAAAGCACCACCGGCCATATCGCCGACTTTATACTGATAGGCATTTTTGTAAACGTTACCGGTGTCTTTCTGTGCATCCCAACCCTTGGTTGCCGCTCTGAACTGCGCCTGAATGTACCCCGAAACCGAAAGACACTTGAGCTTGTCTACAGTTGACTTCGTATCAAGGTAGCTTTCGTTGATTCCATCAACCTTGCCTTCAAGGTTGCTTACCTTTTCTTCGAGTGCCGGGTTGACAGTGCTTTCCGCTGCCATTGTCGGAGCAGGAGCAGGTGTCATTGTCATAGCCGGAGCCGCAGGAGCGACCTTGACCGCAGAATCAGTCTGGGCAAATGCCGCCGTGCTGCACATCAGAGCGGACGCTCCGATCAGAAACAGTTTTTTCATGAATCCTCCGTGGATTGGTTGATCTTTTTTGTGTAATCGAAAGATTCGTCGCTGCCGGCTGGCCGAAGCTTTCGGTTACGGTCTAAAAATCATCAGCGGGTGTTAGGGTTTTGTTTGTACGGCGTGAAAACTATGTGAGAAATTTGTTTTTTGCAGTGAATCTGATCTGAGTAGTGAAAGTGAGGCTGAATACATGGAATACAAATACAAAAACGAATAAGAATACGAATACAGATATGGTCGCTTCGGAAAGCGGCGATAAATAATCTGGTGAGCAACGAGCTGCCCGCCGCCGCAAAACCGTGGCTGACTCCGCAGAAACTGTCTGAACCGTGATTAATAGAAGATATGGATGACCTCCCGTTCTTTCCTGGGTCTGGTTACCCTATAAGTAGTTTTTGAAATTACTTAACAGAACGGGAGG
>CAIOZP010000744.1 GCA_903862805.1 uncultured Fibrobacterota bacterium | reverse complement strand
TGTATGTTTTCTTTAGCAAATCCATCCTGAATTGGGTGGTACACTTTCCTCCAGAATCAGTGGTACACTTTCCCCAGAATATTCAGTGGAGTATTCTTCAGCACATTTTTGTAGAGTGTTGTCGGAATGCCCTCCAGCAACTTGTTCTTTGCCGCTCGCAGATTCTCGGTTAGAGTGAAATACTTCCCAGGTGGCAGGGACTTACCTTCAGCCCACTCGCGGTAGCGCTTGGCGGTATCTTCCGCCGCCTTGCGTAGGAACATGGCTGCTTCTTCAATGTCATGACCGTTGAGATAGTCCTCAGCCTTCTCAATATCACTCTTTTCGTTTTTTACTTCGATATTTTGTGCCGCACTGCCCTGTAGCCGCACAAAACGCCAGTCGGCATGGTTGTTACCTATGCGGCGGCGAAACTCGCGGAAGAATCCGAGCTCGTGGGTCAGGATAATTTTCTGGTAGTTGTTAAAGGTCGCTGACAGCAAGATATCTACTACCTGCATGCGGTTGCTCATGTCCAGGCTTACCAGCAGGTCATCGAGCACCAGGAGCTTGAGATCTGACTCATGCAAATTGACCAGCGAAGCTGCAAAACGAATTGAAAGCGCCAATTGGGTCAGCTTGGCTTCGTTGAGAAAACTCTGCGGCTTCTTCACGGTGTCACCATCCAACTGTACACCGAATTCAATCACCGGCAGGGTGAACTTGAATTCGTTCTGGTTGGAGCCATTAGCCGAAGGCTGGATGGTGACGGCCAGTTTCAAAGTGACCTTAGCCGGGTCGTCTGCAGCGAAGTGTTCATCATAAAAACGCTGGGCCTGTGTACTGATCGCATCCACAACCGCCGTAATGACTCCGGCAAAGGTCAACGTGTTTTGACGGAAGCGGTCATAAGCGTCGGCTCCGGCCATGCCCGATTGTCGAAACGGATTCGCATTACCCGATTTGATTCGTTGCCACATGTCGAGAGGCGATTGCCCACCTGTATTCACGCAAAAAGGCAGGATCTCCTTTTCGAACAATGGTCAGAGATCAAATTTTTCTGAATTTCGAAAATGCGAGAAGCCGAAAAAGAACCGATAGGTAATGAAGTCGCTGGCCAAATCGCCTTTGAGAATGGGGGGCTGATTAAAGGTGCCATGATCCGCTTTGCTGATGCGGTAGGTGGTGTCATTGCGCGTCGTGGTATCACGCAACGTCAGCGAAATTTCGCCAAGCTTAGGCGAAGTTTCTTTCTGCTCGTGAAGGTTGAGCAGGTTTTGAGGATTCGCAGGATCGAAATACTTCTCAACATCCTTTTTGGGCTTACGCGCACTCTGCAGAAAGGTATAGAGCGCCCAATACAGCGAAGACTTGCCCGCACCATTGGCTCCATATACCAGTACATGTCGACCTTCGAGGTTCAGTGAGAACTCACGGAAAGCTTTGAAGTTGGTGATGGCGATGTGATGCAGACGTACCTTCATACCTTACCCCCTTTTTTGATGACGGCGAGAAGGTCGGGGCTATCGGCGGAGATACGGAGCAAGCGGTTACGAACTATCGACGACGGGGCATTCAACTTGCTGTGAAGCTCCATAATGAATTCGCGTTGCTTCGATTCAGGGGCATCAGGGTTGTAGTCAGCAATATGTGGTGCCAGTTCGTCGAGAAACAGGAGGTCACGCTCCGCCATATGCTCGCGGAAATAGCACTCCATTACGCAGGCATCGATTAGGTCTTCAAGAAAACCCGCGGCAGTATCTTCGCCGATGTGTTTTGCGGACTGAATCATCGGAACGAGTCTCTCGAATAAACCCGCCTGTGCTGCGGTTGGCTTTTTCACAGGAATTTTCTCAAAAAATATCTTTCTCAGCTCCCGCCGGTCTTCGCCTTGCGTGGGGAAATCATCAATAAAACAGCATCGGAATAGTGTAGAGTTGAAGAACGCAGTCAGATACTCTAAAGGATCACCAT
>CAIOZP010000743.1 GCA_903862805.1 uncultured Fibrobacterota bacterium | reverse complement strand
TGGTAGCAGAGGACAGACTTGAACTGTCGACCACTGGATTATGATTCCAGTGAACCATATTTCAAATCAATAACTTCCAACAAAACGAGTCCGCACAGAGTCCGCAGGCATTTTTTTGAGACCTTTAAAATAGCGTAATTCACGATGTTTTACCCTCAAATGTACAGAGTCTGAATACTTCCTCACTCAGACCAGCTCCGCCACAGAAGTTACAACCTTGAAGTCCACTCCAAGCGCCCTGAAGTGTTTCTGGCCGCATAGGATCTTCTGACTCTCTTTCTTGCGACGTTCTTCGCTGTCGAGAGTGCTCTTGGTTTCACGGACAAGATAAAGCGTCTCGTCACCTTCGAACACTACCGCCCAGTCTGGATTGTAGGCACCTACCGGAGTATCGACCTTGAACCAAGACGGCAGCTTCACAAATAGCTTCACCTGCTCGTTGGCATCAAGAGACTCGGCAAACTTCCGCTCTGTCATTGAGTCGAACTCGATGTGGTCGAACGGGTATTTATCAGGATGCTTCACAGTGTAGAGGTTCTCAAGGTAACGAACAATCTCCTGACCATCTTCCTCTTCCAGCTTGTGCATCTCCCATGCCCGATCAATCTTCTCGTAACGGAGGCCTTCAAGAACTACATCGTGAAGGGCCGCCCGGATGTGGGTCGTGACCACAGATAGATATGCCTGAGGATTGCGCTTGAACTGATCCAGCGTTCGTGAAGTGCACAAAATGTCTGATAGTGTCTGTCGAGTCAGCTCTGTTTCATTCTGTAAATACCCGAGGATGTCCGGAAGAGTTCTTGCGTTGCCGATGCTGATATCTTTCATCACTCTAGCACCAGCTTCGGCTTCTATACCTGCCTCTGTAATGTCGATGTCATGGATCTCCATGTGAAGCTGCAAGTCTGGCAAGCGGTATTCTTCCAGATGAAGCCGAATCCTGCGCGCAGCATTCTCGATAAGAAGCGCACTGTCGAAATCGACTCTATACCTTGTACGCGGGCTTATCCGCTTCCAAAGCTCCTCGAACTGTGGATCAAGTAACACCTGCTTCCGTAACTTCACCGTCTGGCGCTTACGAGCATCAACCACACGATTCTTGAACACGAAAGTATTCAGCTTGTCAACTACTGTTGCAACCGCAGGCTGAAATCTTTCCGGCAGCTTTAGTTCAAAGCCTACGGCACTCGGGTTGAATTTATCGGTAAGTGTACCAGCTTTGGAGATGTATCCATCTTCCCTGAGGATCGATACGATCTCCTGTGACTTTTCAAGGTCGATGGTATATGAGCCCGAAGACTCATGGACCTCTATGCCGACAAAAGCGAAGTCAGGAATCTTACCGAACTGGATACCAAGGTCAGTCTCGTATTCGGTCTGAAGTTTGTTAGCGAAAAGCTCGTAGCTCTCGTTGGCAATAACCGTAAGCCTGTTGATTTCGGTATCGTGTACTCGCATTCCTGTCTTGTCAACCGGAAGTCGCAGGCCGCGGCCAATGGTTTGACGTCTGCCAATCTCGGACATATCGGCACGCAGGGTACATATCTGGAAGACATTGGGATTGTCCCAGCCTTCACGAAGCGCCGAGTGCGAGAAGATGAACCGGAGTGGCTCGTCAAGATCAAGCAGTCTCTCTTTTTTACGCATGATAAGCTCGTAGGCATAATCGTCGGCAGCTGTGTTGCCACGTGTATCTTTGTCGATAAGGACATAATTGCCTCCGACCTTCTTCTTATCTTGAGAGAAGTAGCCGTAGTGGATACTGGAAATCGGATCTGTTATCACGCCCTTGAACATCTTCTTCGCCGACTCTTCAGCATAAATCTCCTCGAACCATTGACCTACTGGCCCCAAGGTCGTAGTGCCATCATCATTGTATATCCGATAGTCGGCCACACGATTGACAAAGAAGAGCGTTAATACCTTGATCCCCTTGGATCGCAGCACGCGTTCTTTCTTCAGATGTTCTTCTATCGTAACCCTGATCTGTGCCTTTACCATCTCGTCGTCATTGCCGCCGAGCGACTCGCCCAAGGTAAGAGTGGAGCCATTAGCGAACTCGATATATTCAAAGCCCTGGCTGGAATCGATCGCAGTCACGACCCAGTTTCCAGAATACTCCTGACGCCCCTTCGACTTGTCGAGAAGGTTGTCGCCTTGCTTGAGCTTCACCTTTGATCGTTTCGGCTCAGCGCCTGTCCCGACATTGATTTCGACCGAAGCTTCAAGCCCCTGCTTGTTACTGACTGCCACCAGCTTGGCGTAGGTGTCTGAAGTTGGAGCATTACTTTCGACAATAGATGCAACCTCGATGCGCTTGACCAAGCGCTTATCGTATGCGGCAATTGGGTCGAGCCTATAGATAAGATTGTACAGGTTCTTATGCGTGGCCGAAAACCGAAGTGTGCAAAGTGGATTGAGGTTCTTCACGGCATTGTCACGCTTGTCGGACTCCATGTTCTGAGGCTCGTCGAGAATCACGATCGGACGAGCTGCCCGGACGAAGTCGATGGGTCTCTCACCAGAGAGCCTGTCATTTTCACGATAGATGACATTCAGCTTCTTGAGTTCCTCATCCGTCAACTTCGACAGGTCACCATCACCGGCGATGTCCTTCTGGAAAGACTGAATATTGATGACAAGAATCTGTATCGTGTTGGCCGTTGCGAACTGTCGCAGTTGCCCCGGTTGCTTCGAGTCGTACACATAGCTGTTGAACGGTGTGTTGCCATAGAGCGTACCAAAGTGATGCCGCATAACGTCAATGCTCGTGAGCACGCCTTCACGGATCGGAACCGATGGAACCACTATCACGAACTTCGAGTACCCGTAGTGCTTGTGAAGCTCGAAGATTGAGCGCAGATACACATAAGTCTTACCAGTTCCGGTTTCCATCTCCAGCGAGAAGTTCATTCCTTCGTGCTGGAAATCGGCCTCCGACGAATCAGGCAGAGCGTTGGATATCTGAACTTGCTTGAGATTAGCATGAAGCCTTTCTGGATTGACCGAAATATAGTTGGCAAGGCCCTTGTCGGTCTGACGCTGTCCCATGATCTCCTGACCATTGATGTCGATTGAGAACATGGCATCGGTGCGGAGCTGGCCATCGAAGAGCTTGACGATGGATTGTATCGCATCGAGCTGGTAGGAAAGGGATGCGTCGAATTTGAGTTTCATTATTGATGGCCCTCGGGATTCACGGTTCTTATCAACAGAGGTGCTGGATCTGACACATTGTCCATTCTTGGTGGGTTCTGCATTATTTCATACAGCGGCACATTGATATAGTAGTTTGACCGCCCACCACGTTCTTTATGTAAAAAGCCACCCTCGGCCAGTTTGTCCAGATAGGTTGTAGCCGTCAAGCGAGACACTTTGAGATCCCGCTCGATAAAGGCGATCTTTGTGTATGGATGAGAAAACAGGTCGTTAATGAGATCCTGACTATAGAACTTGTATTCAGCGCGAATCCGATGTTTGTAATCACGCATCAGCTCTTTGATTTTCTGAATCACGACGATTGTTTCCTGCGATGTCTTCTCTATGCCATCGAGCATATACAAAATCCAGCTTTCCCAGTCACCGGTATCCCGAACACCTTGCAAAAGGCGATAGTATGAAGACTTGTTCTGGACGATATATCGACTAAGATACAGAACAGGTATATCAAGCAGCCCCTTGAGTACCAGATACAGGATATTGATTATTCGCCCTGTGCGCCCATTCCCATCGTAGAACGGGTGAATACTTTCAAACTGGTAGTGGATTACAGCCATCTTGATAAGTGGGTCAACATCGAGCATCTGGTCGTCATTAATGAAAATCTCGAAATTCTTCATCAAAGCGACAATTTCATCGTTAGACTGCGGGGGAACATAGATAGTCTCACCTGTCTGCTCGTTACGCAATTCGGTTCCAGGCAGTTTTCGAAACCCCGCTCGGTTCCGCTCCAGCTCTTCCTGTATCTTCTCTATGTGTCGCGACATCAGCAGGCCTTGTTCTCGGACCTCATCATATCCGACCCGTAAGGCTGTTGCGTAATTTCGGACTTCTTTGGTTGCAGCGCTTGAAATCAGATCCGGAAACAATGTTTCTTTGAACAGTTCATCGTGAGTTGTGATGATGTTCTCTATTGCCGAGCTGTCCTTGGCCTCCTGAAGTGGCAGGGTGTTCAGCAATATGCTCTGATTAGGTATGGACTCCGAAACCCCTTTCAGCTCTGCAAGGAACCTGTGGGCCGAGGCAACCTTGCGCATTACAGCCTTGCTTTCAAGGTCAACTGGTGGCGGCAACAATGGAATCATGGACTATCCTCAATTAAGAACGGCATCAATATGTATAAAATAATCCATTTTCTATGCATGTGGGCGACAATATGTATAAAAACACTATGATTTCTATATATGTCCGCGCGACATTATTGGAATTATGGGATTTTTATGCATTACCGCGCGATATGTATAGGATCCTGTATTTTTTATATTGATCACCGAGGACATGTACATAAAATCACCCTTTTCTGTACATATTGAAGACTCTCAATTAACCCACTGCGGCGTGCTGGAATGGGAGGGAGGCGTCGAACTTGAGTTTCATTTGGAGTATGTCATTTACGAAAATAGATCCGATAGAAACGTCTTTAATTCATCGAGACAGCTGTTATTGAAATCCCAGAATCCGGATTTAGCTCCAAGTCCAAGCGAGTTTACAATCGGTGCTCTCACTGCCAAATATGTTTGAACAGTTGCCTTTGGTACGTTGAACTTATCCTGTTCATCGGTAAAGATTTTATCTGAGATACTCTCGATAAATGCAGTTGCAGAAGAGTACAGAGCTGTTCCACTTATCGTCTGCAAACATAAGTGCTCCAGCATTCCCTCGCCGTGGTTATCTGGCATGATGAAAACACCAGTGAAGACAGGCGTGCTTTTATCAACAACTGCTGGTGCTGTTGGATGGTGCATCCTTTGTGCTCGTAGTACGCCACAAATGCTATCGAAAGCAGACTTCGCCATATTTGCTTCTGCATCACGAACAAATCCGAGTCGGGTTACATTCCTGAAATTTTCTGCACCAAAATAAGCAGGAAAAACATATGGGAATTTATCTTTTCCACCGGCGTCTATAATCTGAACACCATCCATCTGACAGTGTCGCAAGAATGCCTCAAAGAAGTTACATTCATCTTTTCCTTCAACCAAGAGCAGTTTTGTAGAGATAATCTTGGTGCTCATCAGCGGACCTCTATCTCATTCTCAATCCCCGCTCTCAAACTCTTCGAAGTGAATGGATATGCCGTATGGCCTGAGTCGCTTTTTTCTATTCGGAACAGCCTTGCCTCATCACCATCAGGTTCACTTTCTTCATATGTCGAAGAAAATGCTTCTATGCATTCACTCGAATGGGAGGATGCAATGATCTGTACATTAAATTCTCTTGCAGCCGCGTGAAGCGCCTTCCAGAGAATTTTCATGGACGAATAATGAAATCCGTTTTCGATCTCATCAATAAGTACAACACCATCTTTAAGATTCTGGATAGTTGACAAAAGAACAAGAATGCGCCTCATGCCATCACCCATGATATTGATCGGCATTAGCTGGTCAACACCAACATCAACATATATGCGCCCGCCTGCACCCAGACGAATATCGTTGATATCTGGTTCAACGCCTTTTAATATTTCGATAAGTGGTTCAAGGCGCTTTTGGATAAGTAGCTTTTCAATATGCTTTTCTGTTTCGAGCATAGCGGTACGCGAATTGATATAAGCACAAGCAAGCTTTTCGCGGTAGTTGTTCACAGTGGTGACACCTCCGTTTTTTATGCTTATTGTTGTATCGTATTTGCTGCCACCATTATGAAAGGTCATGGACAAGCCATCGACAGTATGAATTACAGTATTGGTTGCTGCGATTGCAGATGCTGGCCCTGCAAGTTGGGTTAGCGTTTTATTTGCAGGCACGGAACCATACGCGGTTAATAAGGGTGTTATCTTGAGCTTTCTGGCCACACCATCGGTCTTCCCATCAATCAGAATTGGTTGCCGAATGTCCGTATTATGGAAAAGGTATCCAAAATCCGTATCGTTCTGTATGAGCATGTCTCGGAGATTATGTATGACGATAGGCAACTGAGGATTTGACATCCCAGACAACAAGAAGAATGATTCCAAGATAGAAGACTTCCCGCAGTTATTTCTACCGACAATGAGGTTTGTCCTTTTTAGATCCTGTATTTCCAGTGACTCAATGCCACGGAAATTTTTTATGGTCAAGGTCTTGTAATGCATATACACGAACTCCAATTTTGCTATAACACTTCTAACCCGCAAAATACTTGATTCACACTACCCGCAGTTCCAATGCACCCTCATGATGCTCGTTATACAACCGAATCGACTGAGCCGCGTTTGCCTTGTCGGCATCGGATTTGAAGGCACCGTCGCGGACAATGATCTGTGCAGGCTCCAACTCGATCATTGCCTCTATCGCCGCAAGCGTTACCGCTGTATCGAGGCATAGAAGCAGGCCGTTGTTCTCCACAGAGAAAACAGTGCAGCCGTCGAGCGTCAGGGTTTCGATCTTGGCGGTTAGCGGGAAGCCGGTTTTTATCAGGCACTCGTAAAGCAGGTCTGCGGCTAAGGCGTTGGGATCAACATTGTGGACACCGACTTTGAGCTGCTCGGCTATGTCGCGGTTCGGGTCGAGCTCGCGTGAGGTGAAGTTTGAGGGGGCGAGCTTGAAGGCTTTGAAGCCGAGATCGAGCGGTTTGGGAGGTTCGATGGCATCAAAGGCGTTGGGTTGTTTTTGTGATTGCTCTGATTGGATTTTCTCGATGACTTTGCGGACTCGGGCTCGGGTGATGTCGGCTATGGTTTTGTAGCCAGATGCTCGTGAGGGAGAATCTTCTGTGGTTGGCTCCGGCAGCTGAATCAATATATATCTTCGATTAGCATTGTCTTTTACATTGAGATCCAATAACGAATGAGCAGTTGTCCCGGATCCTGCAAAAAAATCCAGCACAATATCGTCTTTTGAAACTCCGATGATTTTTGCCAGATAACTTATTAACTCAACAGGTTTTGGGAAATCGAATGGGATATTGAGCTGTTTTAACGTTTCAGAGCCATTTCGGTTTAAAAACCCTTCAAAAAAATCTCTCGGAATATTCCCGTCCTCTAGCTTGTCTTTCAAATATGTCTTTGTATAAATATTCCACAATGCCTGCTTACCAAATTTATCGATTAAAGGTGAACGAGTTGTTTTTTTGAAGACGATCGCACTTCTTTTTTCATTAAATGAATCAATGTTCCATCTCCAAACGCCATCACCATAAATAGGCTTTTCTGGCGGCATTGACTGTCCAGGAGGGATCACAAACGTGCCATCTGGGCACTCAATAAAATATCTCTGATTAGGTCGAGTCTCTAACGTTGTCAAATAAAATGCAGTATCATCTCGGAACTTTTCTCCCTTTCTATGTCCAGAGTCTTCTGTCTTTGTGTATTGGTCAATATTTACGTCATCAGAAAATTTTGAAAGTGCCATAACTTTCTTTGCGACACAAAGAATATTGTCTTTACTTGGAGAGAAGAATTGGCCTCTGAATGAAGTTGTTTTGGAAACCC
>CAIOZP010000742.1 GCA_903862805.1 uncultured Fibrobacterota bacterium | reverse complement strand
GGCGAGCCGCAATAATCGGATCTTGAAAAACCGTCTGAATGTAGGTGTTCTGCTTTTCGTATTTCTGCTGAATCTCTGTCGCAGTCGCAGCCACTTCCGAACCATTCAACCACTTGTCGGCGAGTTTTTCCTGCACCGATTGAGGCAAGGAATTCAATTCCTCTTTTGTCAATCCGATGTCTTCAAGAAACGATTGCGAATCATCATCAAGATCGGAAGCCGCCCCGCTGCCCGTGTTACCAAGGTCGTCTTTTGACTTGTCCTTTTGGCCACTTGCAGCGGCGGCGGTATCATCTTGTATGACAAAAGCATCACCGCCGTTGTCCTTTATGTACTGGTCAATTGCGTCCTTCGACCATCCCGCCGTGTCAATCGCAAGCTGGCGATTCTCGGGGTTCAGTTCCCCGCCCGTATAAACAGGTTTAGCCGCCGGAGTTGGTGTTCCTCCTGAATCGGCATTCGCACTTGTCGAAGAACCACTGTCACCACCAGCGGACACGCCAGATGAGTGTTCGGCCGGTGCTGGAGCCGGTGCAGAAGAAGCAGGAGCACCGCCGGCATTGCCGGTAATGTTTTCGCCGCTCATTTCTTTATCCAGGGATAAATGCTCTTGATTGCTGTTCCGGTCAGGTCGGACAGATTTTTGATTTCAGAGACAGCAATGCACGGTTCGGGAACAACGATGAGCGCATACAGAAGCTCGTCCTCTTTGTCAACGAGCGATTTCGCCTCGTCAAGTGCCGGGCCGGAAACGCTTACGTCTTCACTTGCCAGTTTCGCATTGAGAGCAACCCGTTCGATCTGGATATACTGAAGCTTCTTCGCAACACCTCGAAGCTGTTCCGATACTTCTTCGGCAACGTCGATTATTCGTGATGCTACATCATAGCTCGGAATTTTGGCTTCAAGCAGTTGCTTGATTCCCTGTTCCGACTCAAGAGCCTTTTTCGTTGTAATTTCCATGTTTCACTCCCCTATGAATTCCTGTTTTGTCAACTATTCCGGCATAAAAAAACGGCAGCATGAAGGTATGGCTCCATACTGCCGTTTAATCTCGACTTCATCGGACGGATGGCCGTCTGCCCGTGAAGCTGCCGGAATTGTCTTTGTTCAGAGGAAAATTATTTCGGTTTTATTTGGGGAGGGGGAACAATCGGTGTACTTTCGTCGCACTTCCAATCAGAATGTATTTTGAACCATAACTGATGTCATGAATTCCGTAACCACCATTGGAGAGAGATAATGAAATTTACACAAAAAATCTTCTTTTGGACTTTGATCGGATTTTTTTGCACCGAAATTTTGATCGGATGCAAAGAAAAAGAATCTACTCCTGACATAACCGGCAAATGGGATGTTGTAAGTCTGCACAAAGTCGGATCAATAACCACTGATACCACAATTCATTTTGATACGACAGTCTTTCTTTCAGGCATAAACACCGCTGAATTCAAAAGCAACGACACTTGCATTTTTATTTCAGATTCATCCAGCTACTTGAAAAATTATCTGTTGTTTGACTCCATAACTACACCACAAGATACAGAAAAACATAGGTGGTCGATTTCTGAAAATTTGGTAACACTATATGATACAGGTTCAAGCAAAAAAATCTTCAGAATAACAACCGATGGAAATTCTTTAACGTTTAGAATTATAATTTACCACTTTGATTCTTTAGGAACCGTAGGCGGCACCGCTTATATGAACATGGTGAAAATCCAATAAAAAAATCTGAATTAGATCCTATCACCCCACCGTCACCGGCGGCGAAACCGGAGCCGCCCCTGTCTGGACATCCACTAAACCCTGTACGTCAAGCGGCCTCTGCTGATTCTGTGTCGGCATCGGCATATCGTTTGGAACCTGCGGAATAGGCGGCATATTTGCCGGAGCAGAACCGTCTGTGGTCTGCGCCATTGCCGCCGCCTGTTTTTGCAATGCATCAACATACTCCGCATATTTCCAAAATCCTTCTGGTGCAGCCTGAATATCTTCCGGAGCGAGTTTCATCATCAATTTTGGCACCATCGCCTTGACGAATTCGACTTCCTTCTTGTCTTTCAGACGCATTGTTTCCTGATTGAATTCCTTCTGTGCCTGCTGCGCCTGTGCCTGCGACATTTCGCCTGCGTTTTCAAGCATGAACTTCCCGCACTCCCGCGCCATGCGATTCGGGAACGAAAGGAAGAAGTGCGCGACAAGTTTCGGATCCAGTTTGAGAATCGTATTGCCGAAGGCTTCGAGCATTTGCGAGAAAGAGATCATATCGCGTTCTCTTGTCGTCGGAGAATCGTCACCAGGCGTCGGAACCACACGATACGCCATCGAAACCACGTCGTTCGCAACGATCGTCTGATTTCCTTCAGCGTCAAACTCTGTCTGGTTCACCGTGACGGAATCTTTCTTGCCACCGTATTCATCGTCAAGGACGATCACCATTTCTTCCGTGATGAAATACGGAATCATCAGACACAAGTGCTGCGTCATGTTGATGTTGAACGAATTGAAATTCTCGACATACTGCGATTGCGGCGCGAGACCGTTCTGAATCTGCGACTGCATTGCATTTGCAGACTGTCGGGCCGTGTATCCGCCCTGCATCGCATTTGTCAATCCGTGTGTCTTGTCGATCATCTCGTCCACGCGCTGACTCTGTTCCGCGAAAACCGGATTGACAGAACGGTACTCTGTCTTTATGTCCCGACCGATTTCCACTCCCTTTTTGAGAAGACCGATGCCGTCTTCTTTCTGCATTTCAGACGCTATTCTCCCTGGCTGCTTGAATGCCCCTTCTACAGCCCAGGTCATGCTTCGCGCTCCTTTGCGAACTTCGGCAAGTCCTTCTGTTTCGCAGGTCGCTTTCATAACGATTAGCGGAAGCAGGTCTTCGCCCTTTCCGATCGGAACACCGTCAACGAGATCGGCGATGTACGGAACACACGGGAGCAGGCAGTATTGAGGTTTTGCAGGATTTATTTCTTGGAACCAGTGCTCCTTATTCTCCCAGACAAAACCGGTACTGCCGATTGTCGTCACCCAGAGTTTCGGAAAATTCTGCGTTACACCAATCCGGTATTGCGGATTTTCTTCGAGCCATTTCTGCTTTCGCTGCGGACTCCAGTCCTTCGGCAAAACCCGTGCGTCGCCGGTTTCAGGATCGGCGTAAACCTGTGCCTTGTCCTTGATCGAAAAGTAATGTTCAACAATGGTGAGAAGCCCTTTGTCGTTAAGCGTCCCGCTTGTTGTGACCTCAAAAAAGATATTCGCCCTGTCATCAGCATTGAGAGTGCCGGACAAAAGCGAATCCATGTAGTCAGGATTTTTCTTCATCCCGTTTTCGTGCGCGACAAATTCATCCCAACGATCCGGATAAGTTGCCCGCGCCTGTTCTCTTGTCAACTTGTGAACTACAAAAATTTCCGTGATGTCTTGTCCATCATCCTCAAGAAAAGTCGGACTGCATACCGTCGAATCCCAGGGCAACACCGACGCCACGCATTCGGGGCTAACGCCATCCATCGCCGTCGCCGAATCAAACATTATCCAGACCGGATACCCAGTAATCAGGCCATCGCGAAGAACACGCTTCCGCTTGCGGTCAATCTTCAACCGATGTCCTATCCAGTCGAGAACTGTTGCGATTACTTCCGGCTTTGCCGAATTTTCCGGCGGAGTCGAATCTTCCGACGTAACGGTATAAGACTTCACCTGATTCGCAATCTGCGCCGCAAGAGTATCAATAACCGGCTTCAAAACCTGCGGCTCGATCGGCCACTTGTCCTGTACGTTGAGATATTTCTGACGTGTGGCCGTCGAGAAAATATCCCTGCGCATAAAATCCATGCACTTCTTGCCAATGGTCGATCTCGGGCGCCAGAATTCCGAAAAATCTTTCCTGATCGTCTCGTGCTTGACCCACAGTTGAGCCATCTGGGTCGAACCGGCATACAGTTTCTCAATCGCGAACTCCGGATCATTTTCTTTGAAATTCAAATCCACCGTTGACCTCCATAGGATTCGGCGTAATATTCAGAGGCACCCGAGCGCCCTTCGTCAATTTCTTCGTAGGCATCGTAAGCCGTTTCACCGGCCCGTGGTTCACTCCATGGTTCAGCAGTCACAAGGATGTAACCTATCGGATCAATCCAATCCTTCCAGACCTGATCGAGCTTGTCCGATTCACCAAGGCCCATGCCCTGCTTCTCCAGATACCGGTATCCACCAAAAGCACGAATCACGTTTTTGCACCATGAAAACACATAGAGCTTCGGAGAGTTGACCGCATCCACCGGCCGCTGAAAATCATACCCGAGAAGTTCGCGGATCTTGTCGTGGCGTAAAGCAATATCGTTGTCGATATTCACGTTGATGGTACCAGGAAGCCAAGCCTCATATTCCTGTTTGACAATAGTTCTGTTCTGCGGATTTTGAGCCTTCATCCCGTTCGGATCACCATACCGATGATCGTCAACACCTCGCAACGCATGACCAAACCGGAACCTCTCGTTCTGGCCGCGCTCGACTCTCAGATACTCATCACACATCTGCCGAATCGTCAACGATGTACTCTGAATTTCATCCCATGGAGCTGTCGGCCATTCGGCGATCACATACCAGTAACCCATCGGCCCCTGTGCCAACCAAACACCTATCGACGGCTTTTTCGGGTGAGGATCGATGCAGAAGTGAAGCTTCCATTTCGAATTGATCGGCATAGGCGGAATGACATGCACTTCGTTGTTCCACACTGGAAACACCGCGCCGGAAAGGAACATGAATTTACCTTCCGAACGGGCCTCGACCTCAAGCGGATTCGTCGCCTGCCAGTTGCGAATCATGGCAAGAATCTTCTGCTCCGAAAGGTGGCCGCGTGTTCCTTCCCGATCTTTGCAGTTGTCCCAGATAGACGCTCTGACATGCACCACTTCGCCGTCGGGATATTCGCTGTTGATGATCTTGTGCAGGTACGCGGCGCTGTTCAGCGGAGTGAGGAAACAGGCAATTCGACCGCCGCACCTGATACGGCCCACGTTCTCCGCGAAAATGTTGCCTGGTGCCGGTTCGTTGAAAAGAACCAGATCGTAGTTCGGGCCGGCGTGAGCAACCACGTCCTGATCGTGAGTTTTTATGTCAATTATCGTTGGGTGAAAACCTTCTTGCACCGCCGGTATTAAAATATTTGTGTAATACCCGCCGCTTGTTTTCCCCGAAAATTCCGCCATCGGAATCCATCGTTTGATTTCCTGTGTGACTGAGCCATTGTCTTCCACGTCTGCCTTGTTGCAAACGATTCTGATTTTCAAAACACGCTCTCGCCGGAGCTTTTCGCAGTCACGGAAATAATCGTAATCGAAATATTCGCGATTCAGGAAGTCAGTTCCGAGAGAAGCACCGGCAATCAGAATCGCCATCGAACAGGTTTTACCCACGCCGTTGGCACCGGTGAAGATCATGACGTTTGGATAGTCCCCGTAAGTCTCATGCCGCCTCTTGTACGGCAGCAAGGCCCTCTCCTGACCGATATTCGGGATGAAATCTTTTGTCGGAAAAAACTTTTTGCGCCTGTCAAGTTCATAAGCCAGCTTCGACGCGAATCCGGTGGGATCTTTCACGAATTGCAGTCGAAGTTCTTCCCGCTGTTCTTCCGGAACTTTCCGCAGAAAGACTTCCAGTTGATCGTCTCTTTTCGCAAGGGCCGTACTCACACCTGACCCCCTGTCGTAATCTGTCCCAACAAGACTTGAAGATCACTCGACGTCAAATTCGAGAACTCCATAATCAGACTGCGACTCTCGCTCTGAATCTTTGTCGGCGCGTTGTATCCTTGGAGACCCGACACCACCTTGACCGCTTCCAACCTGTCCCGATCCTGTGCCTCTTCGTCTCCCATGATCGCCGCAGCGGTCATCACACAGTCCGTATGTGTGACCCCCATCGTAACCGCCAAGTCCTGCCGCTGCTTTTCAATCGTCCCGAGAGCACGCCTGACACTAATCAGCTTGTCTATCGCTGCCGTGTTCGAATTCTTCGAGTATCCCGCCGCCGTAGCCGCCTGACGTTTCGGCCAGCCCTTCGCCACCAACTGAGCATACCGGACAGGGTTCGGCTTATGCTCAGGTACCGGCTCGACATTTGCCAATGCCCGTTCTGCCCGTTCCCTCGCCTTCGGATCCGCCTTGAGCGTCTTTGCTGTCTTCTTGGTCGGCATTCATTCCCCATCTGCCATTTGCTCCCAATATCCAGAATAG
>CAIOZP010000741.1 GCA_903862805.1 uncultured Fibrobacterota bacterium | reverse complement strand
TGAGAATGACGCCGCAGTCGGGGATGTCGCGCGGGATCGGCCGGTCGGTGTTTATGTGAACCGAAATTCCTCCGAGTTCGCAGGCGACCCAGGCCGGATCATATTCGACGAATCGTTCGAGTTCGACACGGTTGCCGGTTGCTTCGCCGCAGCGCACGGGTGTTCCGATCTCTTCGCGTTTGTCAAGGACAAGAACTTTCCATCCGGCCTCGGCGAGACGTGCGGCGGTGAACAGTCCTGAAACACTGGCACCAACAATAACGGCGTTATATCTGCTCATTTAGAATCTTCCTGAATTATTTCAACCGCACCAAGCGGACAGAACCGTTCACAGATCCCGCATGAAATACACTTTGCATTTATGGTGCTGTCGTGATCGTGAATGACTATTGCCATTGTCGGGCACACGCTTGCGCATCCCGCACAGAATGTGCACTTCGTTTGATCTATCCTGAATTTTTTTTTCATGACATCGGCTCCAGCATCTGGTTGAACAGTCGAAGATCATCGTCGAGATTAACTTCGGGGAAATCTTTTGCGAGTGAGTTGACAAGCGCGATTTGTGACGAAATGAATTTATTTACAGCGGCTTTATTTTCGGAACGTAGTTCGTGGTGCTTAGCTGAAATGATGCTCTTGTACCTTTCCATAAATTCCTGCGAGCGAACGTCAAGACAAGACTTCGAAAAAGCCTCGAACACATATTCGATAGCGCCAGTCGAGGGATGAACCATGTCGTCGGCGTAGAAACGGTAGTCGCGGAGGTCGTCGGTCATAAGCTCGAAGGCCGGAAAGTAATGGACGAAATCGAAGCGGTCTTTCAGCTTTTCAACCGCACAGCGAAGAATTGCTTTTGACAAACTGTTCTCTGTGGCATCATCGCGAAGATGTCTTACCGGACTGATCGAAAAGATCATTTTGATGTCGGGATAAACAGTTTTCAGTTTGATGATCAGCGATTCCCATCTGTCAACAATATCCTCTACGGAAAGCTTCTCTCTTGTAAACTGCGACGCGGGAACCTTGTGACAGTTGGCAACGACTTTTCCGATTGAAATATCACGGAAAACGAAAGCTGTTCCGAAGGTGATCATCAAAATGGAATTATCTGAGAGTTTGCTTTTAGCATTTATCAACGAGGTATTCATATTTGACAGAACGGCAGATTTGTTCACACCGGAATATCTGGAATGATGTGAAAAACTTTTCCACTCACCATCGTGCTCAAATAGGTCATCATCAATAAATGGCTGATCGTTAATCATTCTATTGAGCAAAGCAGCGATCGACTCTGGATTGAAAAGAATGCCGGTTGGATTGATTGCAATGTTGAAATTATGTGCGGCAAGTTTTGCGGCGACGGTTTCGGCAAAACACGAACCAAGCGAGATCAGGTGAGTATCAATGCCAATTTTGAACTGCGCCGGTGCCGGAATTATTTCGGTGCGGAATTTCATGGCGCCCTGTCGTCAAAAGAAATGTTGGAGGAAATAAAAAGGTGATGACCGGATTACGATCATCACCATAGACAAAAATTTACTGAAGCTTTTCGCCGACGATCTTGTTTACAAGTGTGCCTTCGACTTTGCCCTTGACCTTTGGCATCAAAATTTTCATCACTGCGCCGGTGTCTTTCTTTGTGCTTGCACCAACCTCGGCGATCACCTGATCGACAATGTCGCGGACTTCGGTTTCGGTAAGCTGAACAGGAAGGTATGCCTTCCAGATCACGATCTGCGCTGCTTCGCGTTCGGAAAGCTCAGGGCGCCCGGCGGCATTGAACTGCTCTATCGCATCGTTGCGCTGCTTGATGCCTCGGGCGATAACGGTAAGTGCGTCTTCGTCGGTAAGTTCGCGGGTTGCCGGACGCTTTTCGATGGCAATATTTTTTACTTCCGCCTGAAGACTGCGAAGCGTGAGAAGGCGCTCGGAATCCTTCGCTCTCATCGCGTCCTTGATGTCATTAGCAAGTTTTTCTACGATTTCTGTAGCCATTTTCTGTCATCTCCTTAAAGAATTTTACGCGCCAATATAATTCATCATTGAAGCCCCACACAAAGACAACGGCCCGATTGACCGGATATATTTTCGTTTTGACATGCAGTAAATATCAACAAAAGAATCTGACAGGAAGAAAAATGGCTCATTGCATTGTTCCCGAAGCGGAAGCGATCCTCGACAACGAATTCAAGGTGCTCGATAAGGGTTTTGTGCGTCTGGTTGACTACCTCGGTTCCGACAGCCGCATCGTTCAGGCCGCGCGCGTAAGTTACGGCGAAGGCACCAAAAGCTATCGCGAAGACAAGGGCCTGATCGACTATCTGCTTCGCAATGATCACACCTCGCCCTTCGAACAGGTCATATTCACTTTTCATGTGAAGCTTCCAATTTTTGTGGCACGTCAATGGATCCGCCATCGCACTGCGCGCCTCAATGAAATTTCCGGTCGCTATTCGGTAATGAAATCTGAATTTTATGTACCGGCCGATGCCGACATCTCACTTCAAAGTGACAACAACAAGCAAGGCCGCTCGACAGAAGAAGTATCACCAGAACTTCGCAGCAAAGACCTTTCGATTCTCAAGTCCGATCACGAATCGGTCTATAAAAACTACGAGGAACTTTTGGCCAACAACGTCGCGCGTGAACTCGCACGTGTCAATCTGCCGCTTTCGACCTATACCGAATGGTACTGGCAGATCGACCTGCACAATCTCTTCCACTTCCTGCGCCTGCGAATGGACGGACACGCGCAGAAGGAAATCCGCGACTATGCCGACGTGATGCACGAGATCTGCAAGAAAGTCTGCCCGATGGCCTTCGATGCTTTCGACACGCATATCCGCGGAGGTGTCAGGCTTGGCCGTCATGAACTCGCTGCCGTGAAGCAGATGCTTGACGGAAAGGAATCAGGGCTCGACGAACGCGGTCTGCGAATCCTCAAAGGAAAAATCGGAATGGTTTGATGGGATTTTTTTTAGGGGAAAAGTTGGCGATTATTGGGTTTTATCTTGACTTTCCCCAAAATCGAAAATCGGTTCAATTTCGGTCAAAGCTATGGCTACTCTGAATTAGTTGTTTCGCTTCGTTGGTGGTCGGGAAAGCCCAAAAATAATTGTAAATCGGGCATTCCCCAGCAGGAAAAGTCCAAACACAATTTGCATTTCCATTTTTCCTGCCAGGAAAAGGCCAAAATCAATTGTGAATCAGGGTTTTCCTGGCAGGAAAAGCCCAAAAACAAAAGTGAACCACGCATTTTCCGGCAGGAAAAGTCGAAAAACAAATTGTTTTTGCGAATCGGTAGGCAGGAAAACTGCAATTGCAACTTGTAATCAGGGTTTTCCTGGCAGGAAAAGCCCAAAAAATATTTGCAACTGGACTTTTCCCTGTGTCGAATGGCTAAAACAAATATCTGACTCGAAAAAATGCACGCTCACGATTTTGTATCACACCAATTACAGTTACCTGTCTGATAAGGATTCAATTTCATATCAATCTGATCTGATATTTTTAGGCGGCAAGTACAACGCTCATATTGACGGCGCCTATTCGATGAATACTCTTGATACCACATTCGATCAAAATGCGGTTTTCATAAACACACCGCTTTACAATAGCAAGCAAAGTCCAGGTCGGCACCATCGAGTTAACCTATGCGATGAATGTAAAGCTATACGACCTCGACGGAAATCTGATCGCATCTGGAAACAGCGGGCAGTAAATCTGCAAATATTTTGAAACGGCCGAAAGTTGGCGATCCAACTTTCGGCCGTTTCTTTTTGGAATAAGTGACCTAATATTTTTGAACGGTCAGAATTTGCCGGTGAGGATCAACTCCGGACGAAACTCGAATGAGGACTTGCTTGTCGTCGTTGCAAGTTTGTTCGAAATGTTTTCGTAAACACGGATTCGCGGCATTACAGAGAAATACTTCGCGATTGTTGCCTCATACTTCAGATCATCAAAGAATCCGACCGTCTTGCTGTCTGCTGTCTTTGTGTC
>CAIOZP010000740.1 GCA_903862805.1 uncultured Fibrobacterota bacterium | reverse complement strand
CGATCTCCTTGATTCCGAGGAGCTGACCGCGACTACCGAATTCATAATCGAGACGCTTGATTCACGGTTCGGATTCGGAAAGGGTATCACCTTGTATCCGGTTTCGGCCCGCAACTGTATCAACTCGCCCAACTCGCAGGATATGCGTGCGAAGAGCGGACTAAAGCGGATCGAAGAGGAAATAATCGAGTTCCTTCTCAAAGAGAAATACTTCGCGCTGTCCGAGGCTTTGTCGAGCAAGCTCAAGAACGCTATTGACGGAATCGGTATTGGGATTTCAAAACGTCGAAGCGAGATTCTTGAGCCACTGGCCGCGGCAATAGAGATAGAAAAGAAGTCGTCGGCAACGCTTGTCGCAATCGAAGAGACGCTTCTTCCTGCGATAGAAAAGGTTTATTCCGAGCGCAGTGTTGTGATAGGCGAATGCAGGAAATCGGCCGAGCGAAAACTGGCTTCCGCAAAGCCGCTTATCGAGACGAGACTTTCCAAGATCATTGCACAGGCCGGTATCCAGAAAGCCGAGACGATCATTTCTGCGGCGGTCTGTCCGATGCTTGACGAGTGGCTTGGTTCGCTTTTCACTTCGCTTGTAAACGATGCTGCCCGTGCAGCCGCCAAATACGGAACCGTTTCGTCTGACGCCATGACAAGGCTCGCACTGAATTTTACCGGTGGAGTCGAGCTAAAGGTTTGTCCGCCCGATACAATACAAATTGACACTTGCGAATCTTCGCAGAGTTTCCTCGAACTGATTCTTCTTCCGCACCGCTCTTCTTTCGGAGATGTTCTGGCCGGTGGCGACAAGCGTGCCGCGATACTTCAGGCACATTATATGTCGCAGATCAGTTCCGGAATGGATCTTGCGATTTCACGGGTGGCTGATGCCCTTACCGCACGCATCAGCGAAGCCTTTTCAGTATATACAACCGAGGCGCAAAAGTTTGTTTCCCAGTTGTCAGAATCCGCGCGTATACAGTCGGAAGAAGCCAGAACTGCGGTTGAAAAACTCGAGGCGGTGACAAAGCCAAGGCTGGAGCGTTTCGACGATCTTGCCGGTCGTTTTGCCGAGCTTCGAAATATTATTGTCTGACCCTTTGCGTGTTTGCGTGATCCGCTCATGAGGTTGGCTGTGAACAAATTCCTGTTTGTAAACCTGATGCTGATCGCCGCAATATTTACTTCGGCGAATGCACGTGACCGCGATGCCGGTTTCCTCTTCAAGTCTATTGCCAAAAAGAAGATCGGGATTGCCTGTGCGCTTTATCCTCCTGACGATTCATCAGCTGCGCTTGCATCGGTAAAAATGGCCGACGCGGTTGACCGGTCAATCAAAAATCGTCGGATGACATGGCGCAAGATTCCTCATGGCATTGACACCTTGTTGAACTCGCTCATGCCCGCCGATCTTGAAGACTGCGACACTGTGGTTCAACTGCCCGACACAGTAGCAAATGCAATGAAACTTGCCGGATTCGATTACGTTGTTTTGCCTTACGGAGTTCATGCCGAGCGATATTACGACAGCAGCTTCACGTTGACAGATGCGACTCGTAATGGACGGTATCGCATTACTTTTGCATTTACCGTGATCGACCTCGCCAAAAACGCATCGGTCTTTACCTGGCGCGAAGATACGAAGTTTTGCAAGACTGATCCTTGGCTTTACTGCGGCGATCTCGTAGTCGATGGCATATTGAAACTACGTCACTTTTTCTCTGCGGCGGGTCGCGCCTTTTCTAATGTCTCTTTCATTCCGCGAGAAAAACATGATCGTATTTTGCAGAATGTTTCATCGACCGGCGCGTTGTTCGGACTCGGATCGATCCTGACTATTGCAAGCTCTGCGATTGTCGTGACCGGTGATGACGGAGAGGCGAGGCCGGTAGGTCTTTCCCTTTTTGCCGCCGGTCAGACCGGACTTCTTCTCTGCGGAGTATCCAATCTCTCGCTGAACCGCCATGTGATTGCCGAAAACGGCGAAGGTGTAGGCGGACTTCAAAAAGGATGGATAGTGCAGGCAGTTTCATGGCTGTTTTCTGGCGCAGGCGCTGCTCTGAGTTTCTACGGAAATGAGCACGACAACACCGGAATGATCGTGTCGGGACTCTCGCTGATGGGCGGATCGCTTGCGATTACGACTTACTCCTGGGCGCTTCACAGCAAGTCACGGCGGCAGCTCAAACGTGCAGCTGGTGTAACGGTTTCCGCACTTGGCGGGATCAAATACGATATTGCGGAGAAGGCTCCGAAAGCAAGTATCGGGCTTGCGTTCGGTTTTTGAAGAAATTGACAAAATGCTAATAACGGAAGGAATATGACAATGGAATTCTCGAAGGCATCACTTGCGATGCGATCGTCTGAAATACGTAGGCTGATGGCGCTTGCCGCCGATCCCTCGATAATTTCGTTTTCCGGTGGGATGCCGAACAACAGCCTTTTCCCGATTGATGAGGTTGATGCGCTCTGGAGCAAGTTACCTCGCAAGGTTAAGGAAGCAGCGTTCCAGTATGGCCCGACTTCGGGCTATCCTGCATTGCTCGAATCGCTTCGCGCATACCTCGAAAGTCGTGGCATTCCGATGAAGGATAAAGGGCTGATTATCACCACCGGTGCGCAGCAGGGAATCAACCTGATTTCCAAAATATTCCTCGACGAAGGCGACACCGTTCTTACCGAAAGTCCAAGTTTCATCGGCGGACTTGCGGCGTTCCGTTCATATATGGCGCAGATTATTTCGGCACCGATTGACGATGAAGGAATGATCATTTCAGAACTGAAAGGTTTGCTTGACAAAGAGGCAAAGATGCCGAAGCTTGCATATCTCTGTCCATATTTCCAAAATCCTTCGGGAATTATTTACAGTCAGGAACGCAAGCGGCAGGTTCTCGATCTGTTAAGCGGAACGGGAATTGTCATGATCGAAGATGATCCGTACGGAGAACTCTGGTTCGATGAGGCAGATAAACCGCTCACATCAACAATGATCGGCATGAGCGGGCACAATGTTCCGATCTGCTATGTCGGAACATTCGCCAAAATCCTCGGCCCGGGAATGCGTCTTGGATATGTTGTTGGCCCCAAAGAAATTGTAGATCGTCTTGAGCTTGCCAAGCAGTCAATGGATGCCTGCACATCAACATACACGCAGGTCATCGCCGATGCTTATCTGCGGGAGAATGCGCTTAGTCCTTACCTCGATAAGATGCGTCCGACTTACAAGCGCCGTGCGACAATTATGCTCGATGCGCTTGCTGCAAACATGCCCGATGGTGTTACGTGGACAAAGCCAAGAGGTGGATTTTATGTCTGGGTCACTTTGCCTAATGGTTTGGATTCTACGCAGGTCTTTCAGAAGGCACTTGATGGCGGAGCAGCGTTTGTGATCGGCAGTGCATTTGCTCCCGATGGCATCAAAAACGATTCATTTAGATTGGCGTTCTCGCATACTCCTGAAGACAGGATTGAAGAGGGAGTGAAGATTGTTGCCGAGGCTGTTAGGCAATTTGTGAAGTAAGTATTTAGTGCTGAGAAGACGAAGAAGGAAGAACGCCACCCCTTCCTGATTTTGCTTCTTCTTCTGACTTCCTGTCTTAATTTGCTTTATTGTCTTAAACTAAAGCCAACCTGAAACGGAAAAGGAAATATGTAATAACACATCATCCATCACTCTCCACAGAAGGGATTTGTTTGAATGTTGAATGAATTTGGTTGAACATTGAACCTCCGAGCTTGAGTGTTGAATGAATTTGGTTGGATGATGAAGCATTTGGGTTCGATGGTGAATGAAATTCGTTGGATGATGAATCCGATGACCTCACCTCCGACCCCTCTCCTTCAGAGAGGGGAGAAAACAGGCGTGATGTTGCAATGAATTAAATTGGAAAAAACATTTTCTGATGACAACAAATGAAGAAACGCTGCGCGTGACCTCATCCCCCAACCCGTTCTATTTCCTCGCCAGCTCGGGAACTTCTCCGAAAGACGAAGGGGAGAAAATCCGAATCAATTTCTTCCATCCCCTCTCTGAAGGAGGGGACCGAGAGGTGAGGTCTCTCCAAATTTCACCCACTCTCCGGTCTCCGTCACGAAAGCTTGAGTGAAAATGACCGGAGACTTACCGGTTTTTGCCCGCGTTCCGGTATAAATCACGAAAACTTTGGTAAAAACTACCGGAGCTTTACCGAATTTTACCCGCGCTCCGGTCTCGACCACGAAACTGCCGCCAAAAAGAACCGGCGCTTCGGTAACACTCACCAAAACGCCGGTAGAAATCGCCAAACAGTCCGTGAAATTATGCCGCAGTCGGCTTCGCGGCAGTCTTTTTCGTGCGCTTGAAATGCTCGGCCATACCGGCAACCGTCCCATTGAGACCCGGAACTGCATCGACCTGTTTGGCAGCATTATCGTAAACGGAAAGCGATGCCACGAACAGGTCACTTTTGACCGCGAGCAAGGTATTTGAAACCATTTCGGCAATCTCCGAAAGAAGCTGCGAAATAGGTTCAAGATCGATCATAAGCTGGTAATCTTTCTTGTACTCCGCCTGATCGAAAGTTCCCGGCAGAATCTCCGGATGATTACTCACCACCGAGGCTGCCTTGTCAACGAATGGACTGAGCAATGTTCCCGCCTTGGGAAGCGCCTTGATCGCTTCGGGCGTGAGGCTCACGCTGAAATCGAGCTGTTTGCGGATCTCGGTGAGCTGGCTGAGGATGGTGGTTTTGACTGCAGGGTCGAGAGAGGCGGAAACGAGATTCTGATGTGACATGTTGGTCACTCCTTTTTTTTGTTGAGGAACGGTTATTTGTGGGGGAAGGCGGCGGAAGTGCTGCGTTCTCCCGAAGAAAACATTTTGATGTCTTGAACCATGATTTGCCTGATTAAAGGATTACCATGATTGAAAGAAGGAACATGGCCTCTTTTGTTTTGAAATCATGGGAATCCTGAAATCCGATTAATCAAGGTTCAGGACAATTTTAAAAGAACGGCTCCGCTCATCCCCTGCCTGACCGACTGGCGCTTGCTTACGCCGCTACCAGTCTGTCCGTCAGGTGATGGCTACGCCGGCGGAAAACTTACGGGCGAGAGACAAACCGAAAAACGAAGTTGTAGTAGCGAAAGTCAGGGGTGAAGTCGTCGCGAAAGGCAGAACGATAGCTGGTCGCGTCGCCGCTGAACCAATTGCCGCCCCGAATCACACGATAGCTGCCAGAAACGGCACCAGGAGGATCCGTCTGCACTGAACTGCTATATGATCCATACCAATCGTTGCACCACTGCCATACATTGCCAACCATATCGTAAAGCCCAAAAGCATTCGCGGTCTTCGTTCCTACTGGATGTGTAGTACTCCCGATGTTATTGTAGTTCCACGAATTCGCATTCAATGACGCCGTGTCCGATCCATTCCCCCAATAATAATTTGTACTTGTTCCGG
>CAIOZP010000739.1 GCA_903862805.1 uncultured Fibrobacterota bacterium | reverse complement strand
CGGTTCTCCTTCGTCAATCAAACTTTCGATCTACGATGCACTTGGCAATCTGATCGACGAGCAGACTGGCGAAACGCAGAGTGTCGGTGCGCCGCATCATTTCACCTGGGATCTGAAGAATGCTTCGGGTCGTGTGGTTGAAACTGGAAGTTATTTGGCGATTGCAAAAGTGAAAGATAATCGCGACGGGACAACGAAGGTTATGAAAGCGATGATTGGTGTGAAAAGGTAATCAAACAAATTTCTGGTCCCAAAAGGATTCAAGGCAAACCCCGGCACCTCAAAGTGTCGGGTTTTGTCATATCAGACAAAAAGCAATGACATTGAATATTTTGGAACAGTTTTTCCGATCCTGTAAACCTCGCAAGGTGAATGCCGTTGAGTGATGAGAGTCAGAAAAGAACCATCTTCCGCGAGAAGTCGCTTGAGCGGCTTTCGTCGCCGGAACGGCTCGACCAGTTGTTCCTTGTTGTCAAGCGTCATGACTGGATAACCGTTCTCTGCATCGGGTTTCTGGTACTGATCGGTATCGTCTGGGGATGCGTCGGGAAGATTCCTGTGACTGTCGATGCTCCGGCTGTTCTTATGCCGCAGGATCAGATCGTCCGGCTCCAGACTCCGGCGGCTGGCACGGTCGATTCTCTCTTTGTCAAGACCGGTTCCCATGTGAAAAAAGGCGATAGAATACTGCGGCTCGATGCCTTCGAGACACGCAAGGAGCTGGAGCAGGCTCGCGATGCGCTTGAACGCATGAGACGGGATCATCGGGCATCTGGCGGATTGCTTTTTGCACAGAGTCGCCAGGATATAGCACGCATCGACGACAAGCAGAAATCTTTACAAACGAGAATTTCTCAGATTGAAGAACTCAGCCGGATAGTCCAGTCGGGAGATACATCGCTTAAGGCCGATCCTTCGATGTTCGATCCGGTGTCGAAACAGACACGCCTTCTTTTCGACCTGTGGCAAAAGGATCGTGCAATGTTTGCAAGCGGCGCTGTCTCTCGCGAAACGGTACTCAAGTCAGAGCTTGATCTTCTCGGTTCTCTTTCGTCAAGTGATCTCGTAGAACTGCGCGACCAGCTTGCGAAGCTGTCTGTCGAGAAGCAGCAGATCCAGCAGGACATGCTCGACAGCACCATCGCCGACAGCAGCAGCGAGATGCTTCTTTCAGATCAGCTTGCGCGACTTGAACTAAAGCTCGAACGGCAAAGTATGGTACTTGCTTCATGCAATGGAAACGTGCTTGAAGTTCCACTGTCTGTCGGACAGGTCGTGAGCGCAGGCGAAGATGCGGCATCGTTGCAAATTGACAACCGCGACAGCTCGCTCGTCTGCCTCGCATATTTCAATATCCGTGACGGTCGGCGAATTGCGAAGGGATTGGATGTTCAAGTGACACCAGACTTCGTTCAGCGCGCACGATTCGGAAGCATTGCCGGACATGTCGAAAATGTTTCGGCATTCCCCATTAGCCGCAAGGCCATTGTCGATCGTCTCGGCAGCAACGAACTCGCCGAACAGCTTGGCAGAGATGGTGTGGTGATCGAGGCGACAATCGCACTTGTCAAGGACAGCTCCACATCAAGCGGATACAAGTGGACATCAGGCAAAGGTGTGTCCTCGAAACTTGTAGTCGGAACCACCTCCACCGCCCGCGCCGTTATTGAGCGCCGTCCGCCGTTCTCCTACATATTGCCGTTCTTCAAAAATCTCCTCGGTGAGCAATAGTGAAGCGCGCCCGATGTCCGACGATCATCCAGATGGAGGTCGCCGAATGCGGCGCGGCCTCGCTTGCGATAGTGCTGGCCTATCACGGCCGTTTTGAGTCATTAGCAAAACTGCGTATCGAATGCGGCGTCTCCCGCGATGGCAGCAACGCATCGAACATCCTCAAGGCGGCACGTCGCTACGGCCTTGAAGCTAAGGGTTTCAAAAAAGAAATTGGCGCGCTTAAAACTCTTGTGGGCCCGTACATCGTTTTCTGGGACTTCAACCATTTCCTTGTCGTGGAGGGAATGAATGATCGTCATGTCTGGCTGAACGATCCGGCAGGCGGGCCACGCCGCGTAAGCATGGAGGAGTTCGACGAGAAATTTACCGGCGTGGTATTAGAGTTCGCCAAAGGACCGGAGTTCAAAAAAGCCGGTCGTGCATCGCAGATCATTCCGGCACTTCGTGAGCGACTTGTCGGAAACACGATGCCGCTGATTTTCCTGCTTGTGACCGGGCTGTTTCTCGTTGTCCCCGGGCTTGCCGTACCGCTCTTCATGCAGTTTTTTGTAGATAATATTGTAATCGCCGGAATGACAGGCTGGCTGCGGCCGCTCCTGCTCTGCATCGGTGTGGTCGGAATTGTTCAGCTCATGTTGATGCGGCTCCAGCTTTCAGCTCTGCGGCGTTTTCATCTCCACCTTTCCGCCGGAATGTCCGAGAGATTCCTTAAACACACACTCAGGCTGCCGCTTGCTTTTTTTTCGCAGCGATTCCCCGGAGACCTGAGCTATCGTGTAAGCCTCAACGATCGCGTCGCCGATTTTCTCTCCCGTCAATTGGCGCAGACCGTCATTCAGGTCATCATGATGATCTGCTTCGCGGCCTTCATGTTCACCTATGATGTTGTACTCACCTGCATCGGCATCGTGTTCGCGTTTGTCAATGCGATGGTTCTTTATCTTGTCGCTCGTCGGCGCGAAGATGCCTACATGCGTCTGCTCAGCGACTCAGGCAAGAACCTCGGTGCTGCCGTTGCCGGTCTGCAAAGTATCGAGAGTATCAAAAGTTCCGCCAATGAAAACGGCTTCTTCAAACGCTGGTCGGGCTATTACACCAAAACAATTTTGTCTCAGCAGGAACTCGGCATCGCCAATCTCGATCTCGGCCTTCTACCGCTCGGTCTGCAATCGCTTTCGCTTGCGATTACCCTCGTCGTCGGGTCGCTTCGAGTGATGGACGGGCACATGACCATCGGAATGCTCATGGCATTCCAGAGCCTGATCTTCGGATTCCAGACGCCCATTGTGAACCTTCTCGCACTCGCCATGCAGCTTCAGGAGCTCAAGGGGAATCTCGGCAGACTTGACGATGTTTTAGCCAATCCGACCGATGACGCCCGTTTACAAAATGGCAATCAGAAAATAGTCCCCTCCGACAAAATCAAGCTTGACGGCCGACTCGAAATAAAAAATCTCTGCTTCGGGTACAATCCCAATGATGTGCCATTCATCGAGGACTTTTCAATCACCGTTGAACCCGGCCGCCGTGTCGCTCTCGTCGGAGACAGCGGTTCCGGCAAATCAACCATCGCCGGACTTGTTGCAGGCTTGCACGAAGCATGGAGCGGCGAAATTCTTATTGACGGAATGAGAATCAGCGAAATACCGCGTAACCTCTTCAGCAACTCCATCGCAATGGTTGATCAGGAAATATTTCTTTTCGCCGGAACAGTTGCCGAAAATCTGAGCCTCTGGGATGAAACACTTCCGAAAGATGAAATGTATGCGGCATTGAAAGATGCCGCCGCCGAAGACATTCTCGACGCGCTTCCGGCAGGTCTCGACAGCCAGTTGATCGAAGGCGGCAATAACCTGAGCGGTGGCCAGCGTCAGCGCATCG
>CAIOZP010000738.1 GCA_903862805.1 uncultured Fibrobacterota bacterium | reverse complement strand
TCCCGGCACCATTGATGCCGACTACAGAGGCGAAGTGAAAATTCTCCTTATCAATCTCGGAATGGAACCCTTTGAAATAAAGCGTGGAGAACGCATTGCCCAGCTGGTTCCGGCAGCCGTCGCGATGAACGTGGGAATGGAAGAATCACAGGAACTCGGTACAACCGCCCGCGGATCAGGCGGGTTCGGCCACACCGGAAAATAAAAAGTATCTAACAGACTACCCATTTGGCGATCACAAGCTACCCTGCTTCAGTCAATTGCCCAAAACACCCCTTTCTCGCAGAATTCAAAATGAAATCTGTTATCTGTAGTGAACAGCATCTATCGGCTTTTTCTTTTCAATCAAGCATTTATATCATTGTTGCGTATATTAGTGGAAAAACAACTATAATTTCCTGTAACGCATAGTGAAATGACAGAAAATGAAATCACCCGAGCCAAAAGAATGCAGAAACGAGGCAATGCCAGAAAATCATTGCTGCTTATCTGCAAGTAAACGGAATATTGTTTCAATACAACTGCAAATATAGAAATTTCCGTCAAAATATTAGAAAAAGAACTATCTTTAACAAAAACCGAGCCGGTAAAGCTCGAAATTTCAACAAAAAGTGGAGGATTCATGACAACAAAGCGTCTCCCGACAGGACTTACAGAAGTTCAGGCAGTCTATTCTGGCCCGGAGGGCAATCTCTGGGAACTTATCATGGGCGAGCAGATCCACATAGGTGGTTTCCAGCAGTCAATGGTTTTGGCAGAGAAGGCCGGGATCAAAGCAGGTGAAACAGTTGTTGACTTCTGTTGCTGTCTCGGCGCAGGTGTTCGTTTCCTTGCAAAGAATTTCAAGACCAAGGGAATCGGCGTTGACGGAACGGCTCATGTTATTGAAGAAGCGAAGAAGCGCGCCACTGCTGAAGGCGTTTCGGCTGAGTTTCATCTTTCAGATGTGACCAAGGTTCCACTTGCAGATGGCATTGCCGATGTCGTTTGGGGCGAAGACGCATGGTGTTATGTTGACGACAAAAACAAGCTTATTTCCGAAGCTGCACGCGTCCTCAAAAAGGGCGGACGCATTGCGTTCTCCGACTGGATCGAAGGCCCGAAGGGTTTGTCTGACGCAGAAGCAGACCGCATCAACGGCTTCATGAAGTTCCCTTATATGGAATGCCTCGACGGTTACAAGAAGCTGCTTGTCGCAAACGGCTTCAAGATCATTTCGGCAGAAGACGAAGGCCCGCATTTTGCCGAATGCATCCAGCTTTATCTCGACATGCTCACCAAGCAGCTCACTTATGACGCGCTGAAGATCATCGGCGACAACATGGAGATGATGGGCGCGATGGGCGGCGAGATGGTCAATATGCTCGAAATGGCCAAGGCCGGCAAGTTCAGCCGCGGCCGTTTTGTTGCTGTGAAAGAATAATTTTTTGCGGGCGGCATAACCCATGCCGCCCGCATTTCTCTTTCGAGAATCCAACTATTCATTAAAGGAACTCCGAATGAAAAAGTTTCTGTTTACAATGATCGCCGCCGTAGCGGCAGTATCAGCAGTCAATGCGGCCGATCCTTCAATCGGTGGTGATATCGGCATCAGCAGCAAATATGTCTGGCGCGGATTAGCCTTCAACGAAGACCGCGTCTTCTGGCCCGATGTCTGGGCAAGCTGGAACGGAATTACCGTCACCGGATTTCTGTCGATGGATATGACTGATAAAAACACAGCGGTTTACGGTCACAATTACCAGAGTGAAGTCACCGACGGCGATATTTATCTCGACTATACTCGCGCATTCGGAAAGATCAATGGATCTATCGGCGTGAATCAATATTTCTTTCCTGGTTATGGAAAAGATACGGTCTTATACAAGGATGACTATGGCCCGGTCACGGAACCTTATTTGAAGGTTGGCGTTCCGATCAGCCATGTATGTCCTTCACTTGTTGTTGATCTCGACGTTCCTGACAAGAATGTCAAAAACGGTTTGGGAAAAGCAACTGGAGCATACATTTCACCGAAAATTTCGTGGTCGAAACCAATCGGCTGTGCAACTCCGACAATAGCGATGAGCATTGGCTATGCAACAAAAGCTCACAACAGCTTTTTTGCTCTTGTTGACGATGCCGCCGGTTTCCAGGACTTTACGACAACGCTTCAAACTGTAATTGCTCCACCGGCTCCGCTTGCCGATTATGCAACACTTACGCTCAGTTGCAATTATTCGTATCTGCTCAACAAAAAGCTCCGCGATGCAGGCTACGATGACGGTCATTTCTGGGCCGGAATTACGGTCAATATGTTCCGCACGATCACATGCAGCAAAGGGGATGCAAAATGAGCGGTCTTACAGTTGCATTCTGGGCCGCGCAGATTCTCTTTTCGCTCGCCATGATACTGATGGGATTCAGTATCTGGCAGAAGCACAAGCGCGGTCAGGAGAAAAGTGTTCTTGGTGATTTCTGGATTGCAAGCCGTCGCTACAAAGGCTGGCGCATGGCGGCATCCCTTGCCGCAGGCTGGCTGATGCTCGGCTGGCTCGGTTACGGAATCTCGATGGTTTACTCGATGGGAATATCAGGGCTTTGGACGCTGTTCCTCCCGTGGTTCATTCTCTGCTTTATTGTGGTGGCGATTGTTCCTTACGTTCGCAGACTTCGCGCGGTTTCATTGCCAGAGGCTTTGGAACAGCGCTTCGGCGCAGGTGTGCGGCCACTTATTGCAGTGTGCTCGATTTTCGTTTTCGTATCGTGGACGGGTGCCGAGACATTCATGGGCGGAACGCTCATAGCGCCGTTTCTGCACATTACACCAATTGCCGGAATGATCCTCATGGCGCTTCCGCCGATGATCTATTCGTACCTCGGTGGATTCCGTGCGTCGATCATTACCGACCTTGTGCAATTCATTCTGGCGGCGATATTCATTACGGCACTTGCGTTTGTGGGAATCCATTTCGCAAATGTCACTACCGGCGGGCAGATCATTGCAACGCTCGCCAAAACTCCGACGGTGAACTACGGCGCAGGAACGATGTTCAATCTGTTTGCATGCGGCGTTGCGATGCCGATCATTCTGTTGATTGCATATCTGCCCGGCTGGCTCATTGAACAAGATCTTCTGCTTCGTATTCAAGGTGCAGTGAGTCTTAAAGAAGCAAAAAAAGGCGCGTGGTGGGGACTTGTTTTCATCACGATTTTTGTGATTATCATGCCGGTACTCATTGGGTTTTCGGCGATAATTCTTTTCCCTGCCGGAGCACCGACAACAGCCGCAGCGATTGGTTCCGACTACACCGGAATTATCTCGGCAATTTCGCTGAAGTATTTCCCTGCATGGGCACAGGTTCTGATGCTTATCGGAATCTGCGCTTCGCAGATGTCAACCATCGACAACTTCGCAAACATCGTTGCGCTGCCGATGACACATGACATCGCACGCCCGATGTTCCTGCGCAATGCCAGCAAGGAAACCCTTGCTCAATGGTCAAGAGTTCTGTCATTTGTTGCGGTTGTGATGGGTCTGATCTATGGCATCTATTCGACTTCGCTGATGGACATCTACACCCTGAGTTCCGGTGTTCTTACCGCGTCAATTGCGGTTCCGGCGTTTGCGATGTTCTTCAAAATTGCAAACCGTCGTGCGGTGATTCTGTCGGCGCTTGGCGGTCTTCTTGGCAACGTAGTTTTATACATTTTCGAATACAAAGTGTGGAATCATGTCTTCGCTCCGAAGTGGCTCGCCGACACATACCTTGGCTACATTATTGTCGGTATCGTCTGCTCGCTTGTCGGATTGATCATTGGCATGGCAAGTGGCAAAAAATCAACGCCGGAACAGCTCGCCGCAATCTATCCGGAACCGCAAGAAGGCATGGAAGTCTTCGAGATGGCGAGGGAATGATCATGCAGGGGGCGATTTATGCGGCGCTGGCTTTTGTGCTTTGGGGTATATGGGGATTTCTCGGAAAGCTCGCCGGTACGCATCTAAGCTCCCGTGAACTGGTGGTTTTTTCTCTTGCCGGATACGTGCTGATCTTTCCGGTTCTTATAGCAGTAGGTTTTCGCGGACTACATCCCGACTGGAGCGGCGTCGGCGTTAAAATCGCGATATTAGCCGGAATGTTTTCGGCGGCCGCCTACGTTTGTTACTACATGGCAATTGCGCGGGGCGAAGCCTCGCGAATTGTCACTATCACCGCTCTCTACCCTGTTCTCACGGCAATACTTTCGTTTGTTTTCCTGCACGAATCCGTGACGGTACCAAAGATTGCAGGAATAGTTTGTGCGATTGCAGGTATCGTTCTTTTATCGATATGATTTTTTCAACAATGCCTTTATTGGCGAAAGGGGAAACTGTGAGAAAAGTTTCTGTGGTTCTTGCGGCGCTTGCAGCAGGTGCGATTGTGTCTGGATGTATCACAAGCAGTGACAAGTCAGACTCAAGTACAAAGACAACATTTACGGCATCTGATTGGATTGTCAGTGCGAGTGCACTGAATGCACAGCCTGCCGGATCTGTTAAGATAATCGAGACATCTGTCACGGGTACTGCCCATATTTCAGGTGCAGTTTCAACCATTTGGCAGAATTTCAGCACATGGCAATCGGGTGGTTACTTTACACTGAAAACTCCGATCGTTATCAGTGGCGTAATTGATTCTCTCGGCATCAATGCTGGCGATTTTGTTGTTGTCTATGATCCCGGCCAGACTCCGGCGGCATTCCGTTTAGCGTGGGCTCTTCGTGCCGCAGGTGTGAACGCTGCCGTCCTCGATGGCGGACTTGCGGCTTGGACAGCTGCCGGATACTCAACGAAAACTACAGTTAGTTCCCCAGCCATGGGCAATTTCATCTGCGACAGTCTTGATTCCTCACTGATTGCGACAAAAGCACAGGTTAATGCAATGCGGACTGCCGGTACTGGTGTCATTCTTGATTCGAGAGATTCAACTACCGAATACCTTGGTGACACAACATTGACCAATGACACGATTCTCTACGATGTTGCAAGATCCGGACATATTGCAGGCGCAGAGTCAGCCAATTTTGTGAATGTATTCAATGCCGACGGGACAATCAAAGCAAAGACTGATATTGATAAATATCTTGCGGGAAAAGGCTGGACGTCGTCCAAACCGGTTATCGCATATTGCACATGTGCCGTACGCTCATCAGTATGGTTCTTCGTGTTCAAGCAGCTTGGATATGACAACATTCTGAACTATGACGGGAGCATGTACGAATGGGCAGCTGATCATACCTTGCCTATGAAAGTCGGTTCACAACCCTGATACCGAAACCTTCTCCGACCGGACAGATCAATAGGGATCTGATCCGGTCATTTGCGAAAGCAGTTTTTTATGGGGAGCCTATTATGATTGCACATTGTGGACTCGACTGTGACATCTGCCCGACCATGATCGCGACAAAAACAAACGACGCTATGTTACGCAGACAAACCGCCGAAAAATGGTCTGCTCAGTACGGTGCCGAAATCGCGGCTGAAGACATTTCATGCGATGGATGCAATTCAATTTCAGGAAAACTTTTCAAACATTGCTCTGTCTGCGAAATTCGATCCTGCTCGACAGGCAAAGGAAATGTGACATGTGCCAACTGTGATCAATATCCTTGCACTAAGCTTGATTTAATTTTCACCAATGAGCCGAGTGCCAAATTGAAACTGGATTCCATTCTGATGGAGGGAAAATGAAATCAAACGACACAGAATCACTGAAAGCTTTCGGGCTGTTCATGAACGAAGTATCAAACCCAGGTGCGCTTGATGCGAAAACCAAAGAGCTAATCACAATCTCGCTTGTGATCATCGAGAAATGCTTGCCCTGCCTCGATTCGCATTATGACAAGGCGAAGGGAATGGGCATCACCATCGAAGAAATCGACGAAGCCGCGTGGTGCGCAATTGCGATTGGGGGGGCCTGTGTGAGAATGTTCTACGCGCAGTGGCGCAAGACGCATAACTGAAAGAAAGAAATATGAACGACACGACATCGAAACTGCTTTTGGCACAGGGCTTCACAAAGGAAGACCTTTGCGGGAAAAACTTCTCGTTGCTTTCAAAGTGGACACCTGTCTTCTGCGGATCACTTGCGTTGATCGCCGCAGTGACAGCCTCTTGGCATATGTTTGCGGTTCTTTCGGCTGCGGCAGTTTTCGGTGCATTCAATAAACACAGCGCGTTTGATCTGCTGTACATTCACGGTTTCAGAAAACTTATCGATCTCGGTGAAATGTCACAACACGGTGCACCAAGAAAAATGGGCTGCGGAATCGGCGGGGCTATGTTTGCGATGTCGGCAGGCGGGTTCTATCTACACAATATCTGGCTTGCATATTTGCCTTCAGGAATGATGATCATTCTGGCATATCTTGCGGCGTTTTCAAACTGGTGCTTCGCATCGTTTCTCTACGGATTGATCTTTAGAAAGAAAAATTGTTCCTGCTGCTAAAATCCCTGAAATTTCAGGAGTTTTCGCTTATCTTGTGTGCATGACAGAAGAAAAAATGATTGACAGATCGATAGACAGTTTCATCGCCGAAAGCCTTTCGCAAAAAAACGGAAAATCTCTTCGCGTCGCGGTACTCAACAGGCACTTCCCGATGTCGATTGCCACCGGATTCGGGATGATCCCAATTCGCCCTACCCTTGGCACCACAACATCGGCAGAAGCAGTTGGCGAACGGCTGATCCGACCAGATGCGTGTCCATTTTGCAAAACGATGATGGGTAATGCGCTCACGAAAAAATCGGCATGGGCAAATGTCGATTGCGCGATTGCGTCGATCACTTGCGACCAGATCCGTCGTTCAATTGATCGTCTTCAGGAAGACTGCGGCGTACCGGTTTTCTCGGTTTCGCTTCCGGCGCTATTGAGCGATGCTGGCAGACAATGGTTTCGTCAATCGGTTCGTGAAGTTATGGACGGTTTACAAAAGAGAACTGGTAATTTGTTTGACAGAGTGGCTGCCATTTCCGACTATAAACTACGCGCCGAAAGTGCATCAAAACTTCGCAAACTGATTCTCACTTGTAAATACGATCCGGTGATCCTTCACAAACTTGTTCACGCATGGATGATTTGCGAGCCTTCGTCATTCAACAAATTTCTTGATGATGTGAGTACCTCTATTCCACAAAAGCAATTTGACAAAACAATAATTCTGATTGGCGGTTTTGTCGGCTACGAAGACACCGCGGTCATAAAAAAACTTTCCGACATGTCGATCTATCCTCTGCCGCTAAATTCAACCGGACTTGATCCACTTGAATACTGGCCGGAGATCAGCAACTTCAATAACGATGACTCAGCGATAGATTTTCTTTGCGATTCGATTTTCGACGCGCCGGTTCATGTACGCACACGGCCTAACGGCGTCATGTACGAACGTTTGTTCAAGGCCATCAAAGAAACAAAAGCATCTGGCGTTGTGCTGAAAGCTCTCACATTCTGCGACCTTTGGTACACAGAAAAAGTTCGCATGGGCGAGCTTATCGACGTGCCGCTTCTTGTTATCAGCAGCGGCTATGGCGAAGGTGCCGATGCGGGTCTTGAGACAAGGCTCGAAACATTTGCAGAACAAATCGGGTAACAATATGGAAAAGAATCCTTCACGAATAAGCTCGGAAGACTGGGACAAAAAGTTCCTCACAATTCCGCAGGAATACAAAGACAGCTGCCGCTATTTGCGTGATCTTGTGCCAGGCGGCGTGCCGTATCTATACAGTCACCACGAATATTCCTGCCGAGGCGATACGCTTCTTCGCAGACTGAAATTCGACTCCGGTTTAGCTTCGCTTCGGCTTTGGTCGTTTCTCTTTTCAGAAAAAGACCGGCTCTTTCTCGCCCGCGAAAAAGGCTGGAAAGTCGTGGCTGTTATGAAGGACTTGGGGCAGGTTCCTGTGCTTGCTTATGCAATGCCGAACGCCCTTACTTTTTATGCCGACGAGCTTTGGTGGGCGCCATGTTTTTCGGAAGAGCCACATCTGCTTGACGAAGCGGAGAAGCTTGGAGCGACACGCGAATTGTGCTACGTACGAGCAGCTTTGGGCGCTTATGAATCTCTCGATTACTTCCCCAAACCGGATCTTTCCATTGCCGGAGTCGGTGCATGCTGCGACGATTTTTCGGCTGTGATGCAGCTTATAGAATGGCGCGGAAATCCGATTCACTGGTGGGAGATTCCGGCACGGCTCGAGAACAAGGATCACCTCTGCCACAAGTTTGCAAAAACTCCGCACGGCGGTTCCGATTATCAGATCAGTGCTGTTGATTTTCTGGAGAAGCAGTATCAGGGAATTGTCGATAAACTCTCTGAGCTTTGCGGTGTTCAGTTGACAGATGCGATGCTCCGCAAATCGGTACACGGCTTCAATCAGATTCGTGGAAAGGTCGCCGAACTTCGGCGGCTGGTCTATGGAGCAAAGCGCCCTCCCCTGCCCGGTCTTGAGATGCTTTTAGCCGAGTTCATTGCGCTTCACTATTGTTCTGAACCGGAAGAATCTTTGCATGTTCTCGACGATCTGCTTGACATGGTGCGATACCGGCTCGACAACGATATGTCGCCGCTTCATGGCGAACCGCTTCGTATTTACTGGGTAACGCCACCGACCGATGCCGCGCTTGTGACTCTGCTCGAAGATCTTGGCGGATGTATTTGCGGAACCGAATACATGATCTCTCATAGCTTCATTCAGCTCGATGAAACGAAACCGCCTGTTCGCGCGGTCGCCGAAAACTACATGGATGATCCGATGATCGGTTCGTCGGAATTTCGTGCGCGTCGGATTGTCGAAGAAGCACGCCGCAACGGCGCCGAGGGCGTATTAATATCAGGTATATTCGGCGCGAGTCATTGCGCTTTTGAAGAGCGCGTGGTTCGTGAAATGGTTCAGAAGGAACTCGATATTCCGGTGCTGGCTTTCGATGTTCCATATTCGCCAGGACGACTTTCCGAACAGGTCGTAACCAGAATGCAAGGTTTCATGGAAGTGCTTCGCGAGCGACGCGGAGCTTCAAGTGTCTCAAACAAGCTTGATGTATCAGGAGAAAAAATGAGTTCAATTACAGAGATGGATCCGCTGGAATATTTCAACGATGCCGGAATGGATCTTGAGGTTGACACTGCAAAAGAAGCGAAGAGTCACGGTCGTGGTATCGTGGGCATCTACTGCGAGTTCACTCCGCGTGACCTTATTCTTGCTGCCGGTGCGTATCCGGTTTGTCTGTGCGGAACATCGCAGAAAACAATACCGGCGGCAGAGACTGTTCTGCCTGCCAATCTTTGTCCGCTAATAAAAAGCAGCTTCGGTTTTGTGATCACAAATCGTTGTGCATTTGTAACTGCAAGTGATCTGATCGTCGCCGAAACAACATGCGACGGCAAGAAGAAGATGTACGAGATTCTCGGCGAGAAAAAGCCGATGCACGTTCTGGAGCTTACGCAAAAAGTCGATGAAGAACGTGCGTTCAAACATTGGCTCGAAGAAGTTGACAGCCTCAAGAAACACCTTGAAGAGATTTACAAAAGGGAAATCACAAACGAAGATCTCAAGGCCGCAATCCGCACCATGAACAACGAGCGCAAACTTTTGCTTGAGGCTTATGAGCTCGGCAAACAGAAGCCTTCGATCGTCAGCGGGCTTGAGCTTTCTGCAATTCGTTATCGCATGGCCGGACTTCCGCAGCATCAGACTATGCTTGCAAAATTCATTGACAAAATAAGAACGCGTGCCGCCACCGGCTACACCGCCGCGCCTCTTAACGCGCCGCGAGTGATCCTTACCGGAACACCAACGGGTCACGGCTCCGAGAAGATCATCGAAATTATTGAAGAATGCGGCGGCATTGTGGTGGCGCAGGAAAACTGCTCGGGCATAAAGCCGCTTGTTGAACTTGTGAGCGAGGAAGGTGATCCGCTTGAAGCGATCGCCCGCAAGCATTTCCATCTGCCGTGTTCGTGCATGACACCGAACACCGGCCGCAACGATCTGCTTCGTCAAATCAAAGAAGAATACCAGGCCGACGCCGTGGTCGATCTCGTTTGGCATTCGTGCCACACATACAACGTCGAGGCATATCTTGTCGAGCGTTTTTGTAGCGACGAGCTTGGTATTCCATATCTTAAAATCGAGACAGATTATTCCGATTCCGATCGTGAGCAGATTCGTGTGAGGGTTCAGACGATGCTCGAAATTGCCAAGGATATGTAACCGAATTGAGCGCAGGGGTGAGTGAAATGTTTTGTGGAGTTGATATAGGTTCCCGCACGATCAAGTCGGCGATTTATGATGGTGAGCGAATTGTGGCTACGGCAGTATCCGATACAGGTGCGACACCAAAAGAGAATGCGGCAAAACTTATTGCCGATCTGCTTGACAAATGCGAGATTAAAAAATCCGATCTGAAGCGGACACTGGCTACCGGCTACGGCCGCAATTATTTCGAAGGCGCCGATGTGGTGAACTCCGAAATTATCTGTCATGCGGCTGGCGTTGCTCATTTGTTTCCATCGGCGCAAACGATCATCGACATTGGCGGACAGGACTCGAAGATGATCCGCACAAACGCGGCCGGAAAAGTCCTCGACTTTGCCATGAACGACCGCTGTGCCGCCGGTACCGGCAAGTTTATTGAGATGGTTGCAAGAACGCTCGACGTTGCTCTCGATCAGGTCGGCGATATTGCTCTTACCACCGAAGACAGCTGCGAAATATCGAGCATGTGTGCTGTCTTTGCAGAGAGCGAGATCATCGGCCTGCTTCATAAAGGCGTACCAACCAATGTGATTCTGCGCGGTGTTTTCAAATCGGTGGCACGTCGAACCATCGGCCTGAGCGGTCGCGTTGGCGTTCGCCCTGAAATCGTTTTCACCGGCGGCGTCGCACAGAACAAGGGCGTGCTTCAGGCACTTGAACACGAGTTCGGAGTAGAGATACATGTTCCACCAAAACCGCAGATCACGGGTGCCATGGGCGCGGCGATCATCGCGGCAAGAGCCAAATAATTTCGCAACAGGAAGGTTGACATAATGGCAAAAATCGACATCGCAAAACGTCGTGCAGTGATGCAGCGATCAATGAAACTCGGACACTGCATCTGTGATCCGAAACGTCCGTGTCCGTGTGACGTGTTCACGAATCAAGGCCTCTGTCCATGTGCAGGCGAACGTCCCGACGACATGCCGGTCGAGGGAGTGAAACTTACCGAACACGTCCACAACGCCGGATGCGCGAGCAAGATTCCACCTGCCGATCTTGAGCGGTTTTTGTCGCATCTGCCAGCGGTCAACGATCCTAATGTGATTTCCGGATTAACAAATGGCGACGACGCCGGCATCTACCGAATCGCCGAAGGTGTGAACCTTGTGCAGACCGTCGATGTCTTCACGCCATGCGTTGACGACCCCGAACAGTTCGGTCGCATCTGCGCGGCGAATTGTCTGTCCGATATTTACGCGATGGGCGGCGTGCCCAAGACCGCGCTGTCGATTCTCTGCTTCCCCAACGAAACGATGAACGGCCAGATCATGTACCTTATGATGAAGGGTGCGATGGAGGTTCTCAACGAGGCTGGATGCGCGCTGCTTGGTGGACACAGCATCAAAGACAGCGAGATCAAACTCGGCTTTGCAATAACCGGACTGGTCGATCCAGCCAAGGCAACTGAGCTCGAGAATGCTACTGCCGGAGATGTCCTCGTTCTTACAAAACCGCTTGGCGTTGGTGTGCTCAATTTCTCCCGCCAGATCGGACGCGGCAACGAGCAAGGTCTTGCCGAGGCTGAAAAATCAATGGCGACACTCAACCGCGCGGCCGCCGAAGCCATGAACGAAGTCGGAGTTTCTGCCTGCACCGACATCACCGGCTTTGGTCTGTTCGGTCATCTTGTTCGCATGGCGCGACACTCTGGTGTGACAATCCAGATCGAGGCGAACAGCATTCCGG
>CAIOZP010000737.1 GCA_903862805.1 uncultured Fibrobacterota bacterium | reverse complement strand
TCCGCGGTCGTTGTGGGCGTGAACGCTGAGGATCACACTGTCGCGTTTGTCAAGACGATCCGACATCCATTCGATCATGTCGGCGTAAACGTTCGGTGTCGCAAGCTCAACTGTCGCGGGCAGATTAATGATAATCGGATTCTCCGGTGTCGGGTTCCATTCGCCGATGACCGCATTGCAAATATCAAGAGCAAACTTGAGTTCCGTGCCGGTGAAACTTTCGGGTGAATACTGAAGCCGCACGCGCTGACCGGTAAGGGCGATCTGTTCCTTGATCCACTTCACTCCCTGAATGGCAACTGCCATTATCTCGCGTTCCGACATCTTGAAAACAATCTTGCGCTGATTGACAGAAGTGGAATTGTAAAGGTGGACAATCGGATTAACTGCGCCGTTTATCGCCTCGAATGTTTTCTCGATAAGATGCTTGCGGGCCTGAACCAGCACCTGAACAGCCACGCCAGTCGGCACAAGATTTTCATCGATGATCTTGCGCAGAAAATCGAATTCGACTTTGGCCGCCGCAGGGAAACCGACCTCGATCTCGCGGAAACCGATCTTTACGATGCGCCGGAAGAATTCCAGTTTGTCGTCCATCGACATTGGCGAAATGAGCGCCTGATTTCCATCGCGCAGATCGACGCTGCACCACTTCGGGGCGGTTGCGATGGTTTTGTTCGGCCATTTGCGGGTAGGCAGATCCACTTGAGGGAACGGACGGTATTTTGTAATCTTTGTCATTTATAATTTCTCCGTAAGATTTCTTATGTTGCCGTAAAATAGAATCCGGCAGAAACCTGAACGACAAATCAACGCACCAGGCGCAGTCCACACACTCTTCATCAAACAGAAAATTAGATTTATGCCGATGAAACCTAATCCGGAAATTCGCAGGATCTACAAAAAGTTGCTGAAACTTCACGGCCCGCAAGGCTGGTGGCCGCTCTTGTCCTGCGCCGGATGCAATCCTACGAAAACCGGATCAATGACCGGCTATCATCCACATGAATACGATTGGCCGAAAACCGAGCGCGACCGCTTCGAGATCTGCATTGGCACGGTGCTGACACAAAACACCGCCTGGCCCAATGTCGAAAAGGCTTTGCGCAATCTTGATGATGCCGGACTTATCGGGTGTGATTCTCTTTTGTCAACGCCGGAGCAAAAGCTTGCCGAACGGATTCGCCCCGCCGGATATTTCAATCAGAAGGCCGGTTATCTAAAAAACCTTGCCGCGTTTCTTGACAAAAAGGGAAGCGGATTTTCGCGCGCCGAACTGCTTGCCGTCAAAGGCATCGGCGATGAAACGGCCGACTCGATTCTACTCTACGCCTTTGGCCGTCCGACTTTTGTTGTTGATGCTTACACCAAAAGAATTTTTTCGGCCTTGGGCCTGATCGACGGGTCGTGGAAATATCGGGAGATCAAGGAGCTGTTCGAGGTTTCGCTTCCTGAAGATGTTGTGGTTTTTCAGGAGTACCATGCTTTAATCGTGGAACATGCGAAGATGTTTTATTCCAAGAAGCGCAGTCGTGATCCTGCAAACACGCATGATTTATCAACGGAAAAATAATCCCAGATTCTGCGTTATCTGTTCTTCAGCCAATCCATAGGATCAAGCGTTTCGCTTTCGTGCCTGATCTGGAACTGGAGCGCGGGTTTGTCGCTGCTTGTTTCGGGCTGACCGACGGTTCCGATTTTTGTTCCGGCGGATACCGATGCGCCCTGTTCGACCGTCACCTTTCCGAGCTGGGCGTAGATTGTGCAGAATCCATTGCCGTGATCAAGAATCACGAAGGTACCATAGCCGCGCATCGTTCCGACATACTCGACCTGACCCGCAGCAACCGCGCTGACATCGGCGCCTTTCGTTCCCCCTATGTCAAGTCCGCTGTTCATGGTTACGGTCTGATAAACCGGATGAACTACGCGACCATATTGTTTAAGCACTGGGCCGTTGAGCGGCCAGGGAAGTGATCCGCGCCGTTGCGCAAAAGCCCCGTTTGCCGGAACGGGAATGAACTTCTGCTTCTGCCGAGCGCCGCTTGCAACCTTGGCTCGTTTCTTCTCGGCGGCTGCATCAGCAGCGGCTTTTGCCTGAAGCTTTTTCAGCAGTGTGCCCATCTGACGGCTTGCATCTTCGAGTTCCTTGACTCGTGCGACATAGGCAGCCTTCTCGCTGCGAAGACCTTCGAGGATTGACGCCTGTTGTGACTGTTCGTCTTTCAACTGGCTCTGTTCCTGCTCCTTGGCGGTTTGCAGCGTTAAAAGAATTTTTTCCTGCTTCGCGGCGCTTGCGGTTTTTGTGGCAACATCGTCACGGGTTTTTTGTACCAGTCCAAGCTGGATCCGGTCGTATCGTGCCAGAGCTTTGAAATACTGGAAGCGTTGGATCATGTCGGCAACGCCATGAGCCGTGACCAGCAGTTCGAAAAGATCGGGATTACCGGCCTTGTACATTGCACGCAATCGCCGCTTCATTGCGTCCTGACGATCGTTCATGCGAAGCTTTGCCGTCGAAAGCGAATCGGAAAGCCGATGGTGTTCTTTTGCCGCGCCGTCAACCTTTCCGCCAAGTTCCGAGAGGTAGGTCTGCGAGGCATCGAGGTCGCGGTTGATCTGTTCGAGCTGATCGGCCTGAGATCCTTCCTGTTTCTCAAGTTCGTGCAGGCGGCTTCTCCCTTTGTCAAGCTCGGCTTTGATGGAATCGAGTCTGGCACCGGCACCGGCGATAGATCCCTGTGCGGAAATATTTGTTGCACCGAAATAAAAAATGGAAATGAAAATTGCGGAAAAGATTGCGTGACGCATCACGGCCTTACACCAGAAAGCGTCTTACGGCGCTCATGCTTGCGACACAACCGACGATTGCTCCGATGCCGATCATTGCGACAAACACCGAATTTCCGCCGGTGTCTATATGTTGACCAAGGGCCACCAAGCGCGCCGCACTCAGCGCCACGGCTGCCAGCACACCGCCGAGGAATCCCTGAATTGTTCCCTCGAAAATGAACGGCAGTCGGATGAACATATCGGTCGCGCCGACATATCGCATATTGACAATCAGATCGCGTCGGGCGAAGATCGTCAGGCGGATCGTGTTGGTGATTATCACAAAGAGTGCGACAAGCAAAAGCGGCACAACAATCGAACAGATCATCAAAAACTTTTTGCGGAAAGCAGCGAGTTTCTCGACAAATTCGCGTGAGTAATCGACGCCTTCTATTCCTGGCATTGCAGAGAGTGCTGTCTTTACCGCCTCGACATCTTTTGATCCGAGCTTGTCGGGGCGAAGCGAAATCTCAAGGCTGGCCGGAAGCGGATTGCCGTCAACCGATTCGAGCATCTCGCGTCCGTAGCGTTCTTCAAATCGTGACTTGGCGGCGTTTTTGTCGATGAGTTTTACTGCAAGGCTTTGCGGCAAATGCGAAACATCGGCCACAAGGCTTTTTGCTTTGGCCGTATCGGAAGATGTTTGGTCGTCGAGATATGCAACCATGCAGACATTAAGACTTACATCGTCGAGACGCTGCTGAACTACCGTGAGCACAAGTGCGGCGGCTCCCATGC
>CAIOZP010000736.1 GCA_903862805.1 uncultured Fibrobacterota bacterium | reverse complement strand
GAGGTCAAGCGGCGCATCATGCTTGGCACGTATGTACTCAGCTCCGGTTATTACGATGCCTACTATCTCAAGGCCGCAAAGGTTCGTACGCTTATTGCCAAAGACTTCGACGCGGCCTTTACAAAATGCGACGCGGTGGTATCGCCGGTGGCACCTGCAACGGCCTTTGACATTGGCGAAAAATCGGACGATCCGATACAAATGTATCTCACGGATATTTACACGGTATCGGCGAATCTCGCTGGTATTCCCGGCATCAGCGTTCCGTGTGGAAGTGCTGGCGGACTTCCGGCTGGCGTTCAGTTCATGGCTCCTAAGTGGCGCGAAGACACTTTGCTGCGCCTTGGTCATGTTGTCGAAAAGGCAAATGCATCGTGACGATCGTCTCGTTGGTGAAGTTCATTTCGCCCGCGCTGATCGCGGTTTTCGCAATCGGGTGTTCCGCTTCGTCAATGACTCATATCAGACCTTCTTATTCCGATGATTCAAAACAGCCGGTCGCATCTGTCAACCATAAACCCAAAAAAACTGTGGCCAAAACCTCTGCTCCGGTGAAAGCGTTAAAGGCTCCATCAGTCGCAATGAATCCTGCCGATACCCTTGATGGAGAAGACTCTCTCGACTTCGGGACAGCCTTCGGTGATGTTGACACCACTGAAGCCGCACGTCACCCGAAGGTCGCTCTCGCCGGCGATCAATCAGATCTTACAAAGCTTGTCGAATACTACATCGGCACCCGCTACCTCGCCGGTGGAACAACTGAAGACGGCATGGATTGTTCGGGCTTTACATGGCGCGTTTACAATTCACTTGATGTGAAAGATTTTCCGAGGCAGTCGGCGGCAGATATGGCGAAGCTTGGCAAAGAGGTTGATCTCGAAGATGGCATTGCAGGTGATCTTGTGTATTTCAAAAAGCACGGACGCGTTTATCATGTCGGTATTTACATGGGCGATCATCGCTTTGCGCACAGCAGCCTGAGCAGCGGCGTGATGTATTCGAACCTCGATGAGGAATACTACAAGGATCATTTCGTGTTCCTTCGCAGAGTACGCAACTGAGAAATCCGATGAAGAAAACAGAAGTCGTTGCATATCAGGGAGAGCCGGGAGCCTACGGAGAGCTCGCCGCGCTTCAGCATTTCGGAGCGTCTGCAAAGCTTTCCGGCTTCGCGGATTTTGCTGATGTCTTCGAGGCTGTCGCATCGTGTAAAGCAGCGTTCGGGGTTGTACCGATCGAGAACTCTGTGGCCGGAAGCATTCATCAAAACTATGACTTGCTCGTGACAAACGACTTGCATATAGTTGGCGAGATTTTTCTTCGCGTGCGCCATTGCCTGATTGTTTCTCCCGATGCAAAGCGCGCCAAAATCACCGATGTCTATTCGCATCCGCAGTCCTTGTCGCAGTGTCGCAACTGGCTCAGGAAAAATCTTCCCGACGCAAAGATCCACGAAGCGAGTAACAACGCCACCGCTGTGCGCATGGTTCGTGATTCGAAAATTCCCAATGCTGCCGCTATTGCATCCGAGCAGGCCGCCAATTTTTTCGGAATGAATATTCGCAAGGCGGGCATTGAAGATTACGACACAAACACAACACGATTCCTAATTCTCGCATGTAAAGCGGCCAAACCCGATTCGGCAAAATCGCCAGTCAAAACATCGGTTGTTTTTTCGCTTGGAAACAAACCTGGTTCTCTCTTCAAAGCGCTTTCTGTGTTCGCTCTACGCGACATCAATTTATTCCGGATCGAGTCGCGTCCTGTCAAGAGTAAACAATTCGAATATCTTTTCTATGTAGATTTCGCCGGTGCAGCCGATGATGTCGTGAGTAAAAAGGCGATTGATCATCTGCAGGAGATCACGACATTCCTGAGGGTACTGGGTTCGTATTATTCGGCCTGATTTATATCATTTGATTCGTAGGCAAACTTTTGTGACCGCTTCAATGCTTTGTCCTTCAACTGTACTTTCATCAAACTGACAAAAAACAGACCGCTAAAAATGATAAAAAATTCTGCAAGATATTCCGGAGACAGATACTCAAATAGACATCGGAGCTTGGTGGCAAGGTG
>CAIOZP010000735.1 GCA_903862805.1 uncultured Fibrobacterota bacterium | reverse complement strand
CGAGAATGCTCGTATGAGTTTCGTTGTAGCCGTGAATCTCGACCGCAGAATTTTGCGCTTCTTCGCGGAGCTGGCTTTCGAGTGCAATTGTGCCGTCACTGTTTTCACCGGTTTTAATGGCCTCGATATTTTTGAACCCGAAGAGCAGGTGGAATTTCAGGCTGTCGGGGAATGGAACATCAAAAAGTGTTTTGATGTAATTGCTCCCGGACGCAACGTTTCGCCATGCGGGCAGAACCACCGGTGCGGACTTGACTCCAGCGGCGGCAGCGTCGTTTCCTCCGTACGGGGTACAAAGCGATACATAAACCGGAACGGCCGAACCGTGACGTTCTTCTCTGTAAATTGCCAGAGCTTTTCGGACAACGATTCCGCCCATGCTGTGAGCACAGATGATCGGTCTGTTGCGATCGGTGTTTACAATGTTTCCTGAAAGAAAAATCTCGAAGAAAAGTTTTGCCATTTTGTCAAGGTCGTCGCCGGAGGGATAGTAGAAGAACCATGCTTCGAATCGCGCTGTGTCAAGCGATGCGGCTATGGCTGCAAAGTCGCGCGGTGTTCCACCAATTCCATGCACAAAGACCACCGGTTGCTTTCCTGGGGTGTGTTCTTTTAGGGCATAGAAGTAGCGCGGAGATTTGTCGACAAAGCTGGTTGGATCAAAAAGTCCCATCATGCCGATCTTTGGATCAAACAGCGAATCGCTTAGCGAACGTATAGAGCCGGCTGGGAAATAGTTCGACTCCATCGCGCCATCATCGAGGCTTCTGATTTTTACATGTCTTACAAATACGACCGGACGCGTTTTGCTTATCAGTGGCCCGTGTTCGATGTTTCTGTCTTTGACTGCAACGGGACAGCCCGATGAGTCAGAAGGCCATACGCAGTCTTCCGGAGTGAAGAAGCCGTCATGACGTTTGTCGCAGAATGCAGCGAGTGTATCGCCCGGGCGGCAGATAAAGCGAATAGTACCCGGATCCGCCGACATCGGCACGTGCTACAAGCTCATGGGAATTTTCATCCAGCGGAAATGCCGCGATCATGGATGGAGTTGTCGTGTCGGTAGGGCTTCGTTCGATTCGCCCGTAGAGTACAGTGCATCGTTCCGGTGCATTTTTCCTGATTTCGAGTAGCGTGTATCCGCCGCTGAAGACGTGTCGCGCAAGCACCGACATATAACCGCAACCGCTCATCATGCATACGAAAAAAACGGCGCCGACAGTGAGAAATTTTTTGTTCATAAATTCTTTTCGGATTGAAAGGATTTCACTGCGGTGAAAATACATCTAATTTTCATGAGCGGTTAATGTCGCAGATTTTTCATGCACATTGATAAATGTCAGCGTGGGATAAGTTGTCGAAGCATACTTGTTCCGGCCTGATTCATTGAGTTGCGCGAAGTCCATGTCAGGTTTTATACATTATGCCGTGCGGCTAATTCCGTACAAAGCCGGAATGTGTTTTGCTTTACAAAATGGCAATTAGAATTATAGGGAGTACACTGATGAAGAGAACGGTGCTTATCGCCATGACCATTATCGCCGCAGCATTTACGATGCTGATTTCGTCCTGCAAGAAAAACGATAAT
>CAIOZP010000734.1 GCA_903862805.1 uncultured Fibrobacterota bacterium | reverse complement strand
TCCGCAAAGAGCTTGAACTCGCTCGGACATCGTTTGCATCCAGTTCCGATACGGAAGTACTGATTCATCTCTATCGCATACATGGCCATGAAATGCTGCAACGGCTTCGCGGCATGTTTGCATTTGCCATTTACGATTCGGTTGAAAAATCTCTTTTTTGCGCTCGTGATCCTTTCGGGATAAAGCCGTTTTATTTCAATGATTGCGATGGAGTTTTTTCTTTCGCTTCGACGGTCAAGGCGCTTCTTGCCGGTGGCGTCGATGGCGGTGAACCCGATCCGGCGGCTCATGTCGGTTTCTTCGTGTGGGGAAATATTCCGGCGGAACACACGCTTTACAGCGCAATAAAACCGCTTCAGCCAGGTTGCTTCATGGAAGTCGATTCGCATGGTGTCAAACACGGCCGGTACTGGTCGCTCGCTGATCTTTTCCTTTATGAAAATTCCGGAGACATCAGTGCTGCCGAAGTCGCTGACTTACTCAGCGACGCTGTTCGAGATTCTGTCGAAAAGCATCTTATCGCCGATGTCGAAACCGCACTATTCCTTTCTGCCGGAATCGATTCTTCAGTGATTGCAGATCACGCATCGCTCAATCGTAAAACACCGATCAGGTCACTTACACTTGGCTTCAGCGAATATCGCGGAACCGAGCAGGATGAAACGGTGATCGCATCAGACAGCTCGAAAATTTTTGGAACCCAGCATCATACCGAATGGATCAGCGCCGCCGATTTCACCGAATCGCTTCCCAATATCCTTGCGGCTATGGACATGCCTACGATTGATGGAGTCAATACGTTTTTTGTAAGTCGCATGGCTCATCATGCAGGACTCAAGGTTGCTCTTTCCGGACTTGGTGCGGATGAGATGTTCAACGGATATTCTACGGCACGCGATGTCCTGAAGATATTGGATCTTTCCAAGAGAATCCCCGGCGCGGCTCCGTTTGGCAAGGCGTTCAGAATTTTTACTGCGCCGTTCATTCCGTTGCTGGCGCATCCGAAAACCGCAGGGATTTTTGAATACGGCAATTCGATCGCGAGGGCGCACCTGTTGCGTCGTGCGCTTTTCATGCCGTGGGAAGCCGCCAGATTTTTCGAGCATGATTTCTTCCGCGAAGGTATTTCGTCTTTGGAGTCCGACTTGATTGAAGACGAAAGGCAGATCTCAGGAATGAACCGGTTTGAAGACAAAATCGCATATCTTGAATATCGTCGGTATATGCAGCCGAGGCTTTTAGTCGATACCGACTGGGCATCGATGGCACATTCGCTTGAGCTACGCGTTCCATTCGTGGATATATTCCTTGCCGATAAGGTACGTGGTTTTGCTGCGGCCGGTAGATTCATGCAGAAGAAAGATCTTGCCAACACCGCTAACCGCCTACCGCTCTCTCTTGTCAATCGTAAAAAAACAGGATTCAATATTCCTACCGGTCAATGGCTTCTTGCCGATGCGGCTCCGCAGTTGAAGGCACGTGGACTCAGAGGTTGGGCGCAATATCTTTACCTGAAATCCGCTGGCAACGGTGTTCCTCTCTCCGACCGGTTTAGAAAAAACGTCGGAGTGATAAATTGACAGAAAGAGAATCATCATGAAAAAAATAATCCGGAAAATCCGTTTGGCATTGTCGTTGTATCTGTTCGATCCATTTCTTATTCCGGCAAGATTTGCGGCACTTGCAGGCTATTTCAAAGACCTCGGAAAATGGAAACGACTGAACCCCGATGGCCCGTTTCGCTTTACAATGGGTAATGCGGTTCCTCTTGTAAGCGATGCCGTTTCACAAGCCGCCGGAATTCGCGGACACTATTTCTTTCAGGATGTCTGGGCTGCAAAAATCATTATCAGAAGTAAAGCTGCCGAACACGTTGACGTGGGATCGTCGATGGCCGGTTTCGTAGCGCCTCTCTTGAGCAGCGGTGTCGCCGTGAAGTTTGTCGATATTCGTCCGCTCGATGTTTCGATGGAAGGGCTTACCTGCATTCCCGGAAGTATCACCGATCTGCCGTTTGAGACTGGCTCGCAAAAAAGTCTCAGCTCGCTTCATGTTCTTGAACACATCGGGCTTGGGCGTTATGGCGATCCGCTCGATCCGGCTGGACATGCAAAAGCTGCAAAGGAACTTGTTCGCGTACTTGAGCCAGGTGGCAGATTGCTGATCGGTGTTCCTGTCGGACGTGAGCGCCTTTGCTTCAATGCTCATCGTGTATTTGATCCGCAACACGTTGTCGATCTTTTTGCGGGATGTCGTCTGATCGAATTCGCCGCCGTTCCTGACAGCGGTGACAGGATCATTGCAGGACTGACTCCGGCCGAAATGACCGACGCAGAATTCGCTTGCGGTCTTTACTATTTTGTCAAGGAAGATAAATGAGCAATAGAAATTTGAAAATCCGCAGAGGTGTTTTTCCGCAGCATGGGATGGATAGATGACATCATCGAACAATCAGGTCAAGAGACTGTTTGACACCAAGGCGAAAGACTGGAATGAAAAATATGCTAACGCACTCCGCGGACGGCTTGAGCTGTTTTCAGAACTTATTCGTGTTCACGCAGAACGAAAGCAGGTTGTAATCGATTTTGGCTGCGGTGGTGGTGCACTTGGCGAGAATCTTTCTGATCCTGCCGCGACGTTGATTTCGATAGATATTTCAATCAATATGGCGTTTGAATGTAAAAAGTATCTCGAAATCAAGAATCGTGTTCCAGTGGTTTGCTGCGGCGATTTCGCATCCGTCAAGTCAGCTCCGATTGCCGATTTAATTATCTGCTCAAGTGTCATAGAATATGTTCACGATACGAGCAGATTTTTTGCAGAGGCCGCATCCCGTATGCTTCCTGGAGGACTTCTGCTCGCATCTGTGCCAAATAGAACGTCCGGACTTCGTCGCTTTGAATTGTTGCTCAGGCCTTTCGCTCACATGCTGGCCCATATCCCGTTCCTGCCAACTAAAATCAAGAATTATCGAGACTATCTTGTGGTTTCTCGGAACTGGTTTACTGAAGAAGAATTTGCAAGAAGCGCCGCAACGGCGGGTTTAACCGTCCGCGAAATAGTTACATATGGATCACGCGAAGGTGGAATTGAAGCAGGACGAAACGGCGCAATGATCTGCGCAGTTTTTGCGAAACCACAATGAATCAATTGCAACGAAAAGGCAGATCATGAAGCAGCTTCTTCAAAATCTTTCAAACGGAAAAACGCAGCTTGTTGATATACCGGCGCCAATGGTGAAACGTGGTCATCTGCTTATCAGAACGGAAGCGTCGCTGGTTTCACTCGGAACAGAACGAATGCTTGTCGCATTTGGTCAAGCTGGACTTCTGGCGAAAGCCCGCTCGCAGCCTGAGCGCGTGAAACAAGTCATCGAAAAGATAAAGACCGACGGGCTAATGCCAACGGTGCGAAATGTTATGAACCGTCTCGATGAACCTCTGCCGCTTGGCTATTGCAACGCAGGTCGTGTCATTGCCGTGGGCGATGGCGTCGAAGGTTTTGCCGTTGGAGATCGTGTCGCAAACAACGGCCCGCATGCAGAGCTCGTGCTTGTTCCTAAAAATCTCTGCGCGAAAATCCCCGATGGTGTCAGCAGTACCGACGCATCTTTTACGGTGATCTCTTCCGTTGCGCTTCAGGGCGTTCGTCTGTGCGAACCGACCCTCGGCGAAACAATAGCAGTAATAGGGCTCGGCCTTGTCGGACAACTTGCGACGCAGTTCCTTTTGTCAAGCGGATGCAATGTCATCGGCATCGATATTGATCCGGTAAAAGCAGCGCTTGCAGAATCCTCAGGG
>CAIOZP010000733.1 GCA_903862805.1 uncultured Fibrobacterota bacterium | reverse complement strand
ATGCAGAGCTGTGGCGCCGAACACGAATCGAAAGACCGGCTCGTATATAGCTCAGCCGCCTGAATCTCGTAGCCCGGAACAGATGCCGCAAGTTTTCCCTTTGATGTCAGATCCGATCCGACGAGGAAGCCGGTTGCCTGAAGGAACAAAATGCGATTGCGAATCTGCGCCTCTTCCTTCTGATACGATCGCGTGAGTCCAAATGCGCCCTTGTTGTAATTGCGCAGACTCTTTCGGAATATGTCGAAAGCACCATCACCGAAGCGGCTGTAAAGCGAAAGTATTGTAGAGTAACTCGCAAAAAACCGGCTGCGAACCGGTTCGCTTTCACCGGCAAAAATCCGTTCGACCTCGTGCGGATCGGTTGCCTCCGGAACTACCAGCGAATAGACGTGGCCTTCCTTGTCCATTCCGCGACGTCCGGCACGGCCAGCCATTTGCTGGTATGCGCGTGTCGAAAGATATTCAAAACCGACGCCGTTATATCGCTCGAGTTCGTCAAATATCACACTGCTTGCCGGCATATTCACGCCAAGCGCAAAGGTCTCGGTGCAGAAAAGCAACTTGATGAGTCCGGCAGTGAAAAGCCGCTCAACAATTTCCTTCGCAGCAGGAAGTATTCCCGCATGATGATACGCACAACCGCGTTCCCACAGTCCTCGCATGTTCCCGAGCCGCTCATATCCGTCAAGCTTATATTGGGTGACGAGTTCTTCGATCATTTCTCCCACTCTGCGCCGTTCATCATCGGTGAGCAGATTCAGCTGGGCGTGCATCTCGGTGTTTCGCTCGCAGGCACGCCGGTTGAAACAAAAATACAGCACCGGAAATTTACCGCTTCGGAGTACATATTTCACAACCGCCCGCGGCGAAGGCCTTCCGCGCAAAAACTTCTTGCGCTCTGATGGTTTCTTTCGGAACAACCGTTGAATGTCTCGAATACCGATGATTCCATATTTTGCAGAAAAAAGATGGTGCCTGAGCGGAACCAATCTTACCGCCTCTTTAATCACCACAAATTCCTGCCCACGCACGGCGCTCATCCACGAAGCAAGCTCGTCGATATTTGGAACCGTCGCCGAAAGACAGACAAAGTGGATCGACGGCGGCGCAAGGATAATGCTTTCTTCCCAAACCGTTCCGCGTTCTTCGTCGTCGATGTAATGAACTTCATCAAAAACGACATAATGGATGTCGTTTAGGCGCGAGCTTTCCTCCAAGATGATATTGCGGAAGATCTCGGTTGTCATGATCAGAAGCGGAGCCGTCGGATTTATAGTCACGTCGCCGGTCTGGATTCCCACGCTCTCGTCACCGAAATGCTCGCGAAAATCACGGTATTTCTGGTTGGAAAGAGCCTTGATCGGTGCGGTGTAGATTACTTTTCTATCGAGCGAACGGCTTTTATCCACCGCATATTCGGCAATAACGGTCTTACCACAACCGGTCGGTGCCGAAACGATCACCGATTTACCGGCTTCGATAGCTTCGACAGCTTTTTCCTGAAACAGATCGAGAGTCAAACCACGATATTGCAATTACTTTTCCTCTGAAAGATGAACATCGGCGAGCACATATGTATGAATATGTATCGTGGGTGAATGGAATTGTTTTGAATAAACACCTCATACAAAGGTAAGTAAATTGCTGTCTGTGGCAAAATTCGCATAAAATGGTGGCAAAAATGAAAATTGTTTATTCGGTAAATTCATGAACCGCCGCGAACAAGCTCCGACTAAAACCAAACAAGTGCGGAAATTTCATTTCCGTCGGGCTTCGTGCAGATATGTTTATTATATTAGGTAAAATTGTTCGCGAGTCCCAACGATGAAAAAACGTATCAAATAAAGACTTCGTGTCTACGGGAGGGGAAATGACCCAGAGAATTATATCTGCGACCTTGGCAGCGTGCCTTCTGGCTTTTGGAGCCGGAAATAGTCAGAATGTTAAAGTCGGTGTGACTTTCTTTGATTTCCACAGCAACGGATCCTGTCCCGATTTCAACCCTGGGCTTTCAGCTGGTGATGCTCCGATTAATTCCGGCACGACACTCAAGTCCTGGGATCCGTACAACGAGACTTATGTGACGACCACCGCCCAAAGCACTGCTGATGGATGGGTCATTGCAATGCTCGATGGCAAAACCCCTACTGACACGATCAGGTTGTACACTTCCGACTATGCTGTACCGACACTTCATCTGGTTGAAGATACACTTGACAAAGATGGTCTGCCAGTTGCGAATCATAGCTACACCGCTACCACAGCGTCAGGCGACTGCCTTTTCAGCCGAGCAATCGACCGTTGGTTCAGACCGTGGAAGTCAAAGGGCGGATTGGACACGATACCGAATTATGTTTACGATACTAATGGCGTGAATGACGGTCGTCCGTCCCATTCACTTGGCGACGGACTTGTAAATGCCGCAAACCAATTGCTTAATGTCAACTACGACACCGCCTATAAAAATGTTTCGTTCAACGACTCACTCACCTTCAATCAAATTATCACCAAATCGAACGATACCGTTTACGAGCTCCGCAGTGATGCCTTTTATCCTCTTGACAACAGAGGTTTCGGCGCAGAAATCGGTACCCGCAACTGGAGTTACTATCTGCCACGAAATGCCGACGAACAGTCATGGGTTTTAGGTGACCTTCAGGCTGGAGCATATCGCCAGACAATGAACGACCTGACTTCGCGGGTAGTAAATCTACGCAATGCTGGCGGAAGCTTTACTCAACCGTCTGATCCGTCTCCTCACAACTTTTCTTTTGCAATGAAGATGGAACGGTCATTTACATATAGGTCCGCCGCCAATCGACCAAGCGGTAAACCGATGTACTTTGCTTTCCGTGGTGATGACGATGTCTGGGTATTCATAAATGGCCGCCTTGCCCTTGACATCGGCGGACTTCACGACCCTGTGGAAAGGGTTCTTTTCCTCGACAGCCTGTTCCTGACGAACAAATTTGGGCTTCAGGAAGGTAAGTCTGCCACCCTGTCGCTCTTCTTCTGCGAACGCCAAGCCGACGGTTCTGATATTCTTATCACTACAAACCTTGTTGACGGCAAGCCGGTCAGAATCAATTTGAACACAACTCCAAGCGGCACTGTCAAGGCTGGAACACCGGTCACAATTACTGCAATTCTTCCTTCCGATACCGGCGTAGTCAAAGTTGATACCGTCCTCCAGAAAATCATAATGGGGACTGCGGTGGACATAAATGGCGGAAGTTATACGAACGCGACATCTACCGACCTTGGAGTTGCAGACTCAACTCACAAGTGGATTTTCACACCTCAAAAGGCTTACACAAAAGTAGTTATTCCTTTCACCTTTGTTCGTTCCGATGGTGTACCGCTTACAGCCTTCGACACACTGACCATTCTTCCTGGAGATCCGGCGTCCGTTAGCATCGAAGGTTCACCCGATACTCCGACTGTTGCAAGTGGTTTCCTATGGAAAGCGAATCCATTGAGCAGTATTGCGATTCAGGCGAATCAGACTTCGGTTACAGGCTTTTATGCGATACTCCGTGATTTGTGGGGCAACTGGATCGGCCCTGACGCCAATGTCCAGAGTTGGACAAGCGAAGATAACACTATCGCTACCGGAACATTCGGAACAGATCGTGTTAATGGCGAAGGGCTTGCGAATAAAGTCAAAGACGGAACAACATATATCGACGATACTTCGTCGGCGAAGTACAATGGTGTTAATCTCACATCCAGAGTACAATTGAATATCGCCAGTATCACCTATACTGCCCTGCGCATTATGACAAAAGACGCACTCGGAAACCTGAACCAGATCTCTGAGCTTACCCTTCAGATTGGCTACGATTCCACTGTGTATGTGGAAGGGCAGCGTAGTGACAATGGAATTTGGGAGCCTGTGGCTGCGACGTGGTCAACAATCGGAACATCGCTCGGTCTCACCCCGCCCAGTGGAGTCGTCGACAACTGGAACATAGTTCCGGTAAATGCTGGAAGCGATTCGCTTGTTGCTGTAAATGGTGCCGCCGGAATAAAGATTCCGCTCACTGTTATAAATGGCGCTCCTGTCAAAATGGTTCTTTTCACAGATCAGGCAGCTACCATGCCGGTCACCGGTACTCTGACCGCGACCGCAGGTGCCAATCTGAATATCTATGCACGGCTCTACGATGCCGCCAACAATATGCTCGGCATATATGTGACCGATGTAAGCAAAGCTGATCTTATTTCCTGGAGCCTTGCAGGAACCGACCTGACCAACGCTGGCGTTTCACCCGCCGTGGGTGCATCCACCGACTTTGTATCAACGCGAGCCTACACTACCGATACGGTCAAAGCCTTGTTCAACGACGGGCTTGGGCACATTCTTACGGCGGTTGCAGAAGTCTATGTAAAGCCCGATACCGCAGCACAGGTTGACATAGAAGGTTCCAACGACATTGCCCACATCAATCTCAACACCGCTACGCCGCTGGATCCGATCACAATCAGCTCCACATCCAACCAGACTTCGGTTTTCCTGATTGTTCGTGACATATATGGCAACTATGTAGGATTTGCAAACAGCAACCTGACAACCGGTACTGTTGACACTACTATTGCCAAGTCAAATGTTGGAGACATCTCCTACGGCGAAATAGTTGTGACACGTGTTGCGAATACTGGTACGACCGAACTCGGTGGAACTTATGTCACATCAACCGGACTTGTTCTTACCGACAGCTCGACAATCACGATTGCGGCGTACAACTATGTCAAACTCCGCTTTGCGACGAGTACCGATGTTTCCAGTGCCGCTAATGAGCTCGACTCCCTTCTTATCAACACAAATCAGAATACGACGCTTTATCTCAAAGGCAAACGTTCAGATAATGGACAATGGGAGATCGTTGCCACTGTAACATGGGGCAAATCCGTTAATCTTCAGCTTGAGACACAGCCGCCTGTCGGCCAGAGTTTCAATGTTGCGCCGAAGGCTCCTGCGGATACCGGGTTCATCAGCGCTTTCACTTCAATCGCAAATCCGGATTCCATTGCCGGACAGACAGTGCGCCTGCCGGTAAGATTCACCGTTGGCCCGGCAACACGAATCGAGCTGGTCTTCCCAAGCGTTGCACAGAAGGTCGGAGATACCGTTGTTGCTTCGGTCATTGTTTACAATCAGGACGGACGCGTCCCCGGAAATTACACTGGCAACTTCGATCTCTGGTTCGATTCAACATCGCTTAATCTGGTCGGCGGAGTCTTCGGCACAGATGCAAATGGGAATCCGGTTTATCCTTTCTTCAAGTCAATGCTTGCGGGAGGATATACCAGAGAGCAGTTCGGTGTTGCCTTTGATGGCATCACATTCACCGATGGTGTTACTCCGCTCAAGGTGGTTGTGTACAAGGTTCCCAAGGATAATACATACGAGTTCACAGGTGTACTTGTGAATGCCGCATCGCCCAACGATACCGCAAAGGCGAACATGACAGTTGTTCCCGGCGATCTCAGCAGACTGCAGATTGTCGATGTCTCGCGTGTTCCATTTAACGATACAACAACCATTGCATACGACAGTTCTTTGACGTTCATCTCTATTGGAACCGATGCCTATGGCAACGCTTTGGGCACCGAGAACTCCAACTGGGCGCTTGATGCTACACTTCATGGCTACACCTCGAATACCCAAAACACATACTCGATCAGGTTCGTTCCGGATTCTGTTACGTATAACGGTGGGCAGGCTGGATGGGTCAAATCTTCCGCGCTCACATCTATCGGGCTTGTTTCCGACAGCGTTTACCTGATAGTTTCCACAAGGGCCGCACGGATTGTGTCTGCATTCACCGGCGATGACGATGGCAATGGTCTACTTGACCGAGTGCCGATCGTTTTCGACCAGAAGGTCAGCACGGCTCTTCTCGGTTATGATCCTGCGGATGTTTATGTAATCAATACAAACGGCTCAACGATCGACACCCTTAGAATGACGGATTCCTTGTCCTTCCTCAACGACTCGACGGTTGTTTTGCACCTGAACGAAAAAGACACGCGCGTCTATAATCCAAACGGGCCCAGCGGTTTCCAGACTGCATGGACACCGAATGTCACACTTGTTACAACGCGCCCCGGAGTTGCTGCGATCAGCGACATGCCGACTATCGACCGCGCCGGACCAGTCATCGAAATGGTCACTAAAACACTTGATCCATCCAGTTCTTCAAGTGACCACAAAAAGGATCTTGTCAAGGTGTTCCTGAGTGAAGGTTGCGGTGACGCAGACGGGAAACGCTTGGCTTCATTCCCGAACCAGCTTTTCAAAGTTTATAGAGATTCCGGCAACGTGATAGTTGTTGATAATAAAGTACTCGATTCAATCAACTCTGCCGTCACGTATCCGGGGCCCGGCAACGACGCGTTTGTCCAGTTCTATATGACCAACAACCGCGATCTAACACGTAACCATTGGGTTAAGCTCCTCAATTCCGGCGGCAAGAACTTCTATGACATGTCAGCAGGGAATCCACCTATCGACGGAAACGATTCGGTTCAGGTTGTTATTGTCAACGTTCAGCAAAATATCAGTGTCGGTCCGAACCCGTTCCATCCGGCTGACGTTGGAACGCCTGATCTGACGACTTATACCACCAGCACCGATATTCAGAACAAAATCAACACTGACGGCGGAACAATGATTCAGGTTTCGATCGGCGGGATACTAAACGACAACATCAATATCGATGCCAAGTTGGTAGTGTTTGATGCGATAGGCAACCTGACAGCGACTCGCACGAACGCTGATGAAGGAGCCGTCAAGGTCAACCGTGATTCCAACAACAACATTGTTCTGTACTACTACTGGGACGGAAGGACAAATGCCGACAAACCGTCCAACCCAGGTAGCTACCGGCTTTTCTTCTCCATCAACGCCGATGGCCACACGAACAAGTTCTACAGTGTCCTGATCTGTACCAAGAAGGCCAAGAAGTAACCGTTTCTGATTTCTTCGAAAAGGCTCCTCCAGTAACGGAGGAGCCTTTCTTTTACCCCGATTCCTGAATATGTAAATCAAAAATCATTGCATCTATTATATTGAACCGAACATTAGACAAACCTACAGGGAGAGCCATGTCACTTGATAAAAGAGAAATTTCCGCGATTCTCGGCAGCAGCATGAAAGACCCGTTTACCGTACTCGGTCTTCATAATGATGCGGCAGGATATTCAGTCAGGACATTCTTCCCCGATGCTGTATCTGTCGAAATCATCGATCCTAAAACCAACAAGGTTTTAGCCGTCTCGGAAAAGATCGACGCAAGCGGTTTCTTCTCAGCTACTTTTCCAAAGGCCAAAGGCGTTTTCAAATATGCACTGAACATCAAATGGCCCGACGGCAGCGTCGAAAAACGCTTCGACCCATACTCTTTCCTGCCTGTCATGAGCGAGTTCTCACGCCACATTTACAACGAAGGAAATCATCAGGAACTTTACAACGACCTCGGTTCGCATCTCCGCGAAATCGACGGCATCAGCGGAACCGTGTTCGCAGTCTGGGCGCCGAGTGCTCAGCGGGTTTCGGTGGTCGGCAGTTTCAACAACTGGGACGGACGGATTCACCAGATGCGGATGCTCGGTTCGTCGGGTGTATGGGAAATCTTCATCCCCGGAATCGAACTCGGCGCGATTTACAAATACGAAGTGCGCAAATGCGACGGCTCTCTAATCCTTAAAACAGATCCATGCGGATATTCTCAGGAGCCATTCCCGAATCACGGAACGATAGTCTCCGACCTCGATTCGTTCCAATGGACGGACGATAGCTGGATGTCGGCCCGATCATCCGAAAATCTGATCGACCGTCCGATGAGCATCTACGAGGTTCATCTCGGAAGCTGGCGCAAAGCCGGCCCGAACGAAGAAGGCGATTATCTCAACTATTCCGACATCGCGGTTCAGCTCGCCGAATATGTGAAGGACATGGGCTTCACGCACATCGAGCTTATGCCTGTGCAGGAACATCCGTTCGTTCCATCGTGGGGATACCAGGTCGGCGGATTCTATGCGGTCAATCACCGCTTCGGAACTCCGGCAGAATTTCAGGCATTTGTTGACTATATGCATTCGCAGGGAATCGGCGTTCTTCTCGACTGGGTTTCAGGACATTTCCCCAAAGATGCATACTGCCTCGCGCAGTTCGACGGCACGCATCTGTACGAACATTCCGATCCGCGCGAAGGTGAGCATCGCGACTGGGGAACTCTCATATTCAACTACGGCCGTCACGAGGTTCGCAATTTCCTTTCGGCAAATGCGCTTTTCTGGATAGAAAAATTCCACGTTGACGGACTGCGTGTCGATGCCGTCGCCTCAATGCTCTATCGCAACTACAGCCGAGAGGAAGGCGAATGGATACCCAATCGTCACGGCGGCGCAGAGAACCT
>CAIOZP010000732.1 GCA_903862805.1 uncultured Fibrobacterota bacterium | reverse complement strand
CGGCGTGATTTGCGTTAAACCAACTGCCTTCGCCGCCGTAGCCGATCAAGCGTTTGAAATGAGTCCGTCGCGAATGTTGCCGTAGCTCTCGAGCTTTTCGAGGCGGCCCGATTCTATGTATGACGACAAATCCTCCGGGCCTTTGTAGAGTCCATGGCCGGTGGAAATTCCGCCTTTAAACAGCAAAGACATTTCGTCGGAAGCGCGGCCGAAGAAGACCGCACCGAGCGCCGCAAAATACTGCGCATCGGCAGGAACGCGGATGAGTTCTTCGAGCGGTTCAGTTGACACAGGAGAATATCCGTGAAGCTTCCATGTCTCAGGCAGATGTTCGCGCCAGAGTTTTGCAAAGGCGCCAATGTATGTGTTCGGTCCGCCAAGCAATAAAACTTTTTCGTGAAGCACATTTCCACGCACTAAAACTTCGAGGTTCTGGCGAACGATTGCCGTGCAGAGCGAAACGAAAATTTCTTCTACATCTATGCCGGCCTTGAGCAAACCAACGACATCGGTCTCGGCGAAAACACCGCACTTGGCGGCGACATGGTGAATCGTTTTTCCATCGGGATTTATCGCACAAGCGCGTTCGTGATTGAGACCGAGCTTGCCCAAAATCTTGTCGATCGTCGCACCGGTTCCGCCTGCACACTTGTCGTTCATGAACGAAAGCGTGGTGCGTTCGTCGGTTCCGATCGCATTGCGCCAGATGATTACCTTCGCATCCTGACCGCCAAGTTCGATCACCGAACCGGTGTCGGGATGAAGCTTCTCGACCGCGCAGGTCACGGCGTTTACTTCCTGCACATAGATCGCTCCGATGTGCTTGGTAAGCCCGCGTCCGCCGGAGCCGGTTATGTATGTACGAAGTTTTGCGTTTGGATATTCGGCCGTGATGACCGTGAGAAATTCGCGCACGAGTTCGGGCTGATGAGTGTTGTGACGACGATAATCCTTCCAAAGGATTTTTCCCGCCGCGTCAACGACAACGGCTTTGACCGTGGTCGACCCGACATCGATTCCAACGTCGAGGATATTTGAATCGGGAAGATTGTTCATGCTTGACAAATGCGCGTCCTCAGGCAGTCATGCCGCCGTCGATAGTAAAGACCTGACCGGTAATGTACCTCGCGCTGTCGGAGGCAAGGAAAGAAACCAGATCGGCGACTTCCTTCGGCGTGCCAAAGCGTTTGAGCGGAATCTGCTTGCGCACTTCCTCGATGTGTTCGGCGCCGAGCTTGTCGGTCATGTCTGTATCGATAAAGCCCGGTGCGACGGCGTTGACCGTCACCTTGGCGCGCGCCGCTTCTTTAGACAGAGCTTTGGTCAGGCCGATGATCCCGTGCTTGCTGGCGCAGTAGTTTGTCTGGCCCGCAAGTCCGATCAGTCCCGACACCGAAGTGATGTTCACGATCGAACCCTTCTTGGCCTTGAGCATCGGCGTAATAAGTGCGCGGGTCACGTTGAAATATCCATCGAGATTGACCGACAGAACGCTGTCCCATTCCTCTTTGCTCATAAGGAAAAGATTGCGGTCGCGGGTGATGCCGGCGTTATTTACCAGCACTTCGCACTCGCCGCCAAGTACTTCAAGT
>CAIOZP010000731.1 GCA_903862805.1 uncultured Fibrobacterota bacterium | reverse complement strand
TACCCTGATGGATCTTGCCCGCGACGAGCACGACCATGCGACGCAGATCCTGCTTCAGTGGTACATCACTGAACAGATTGAGGAAGAGCAGAACGACAACGACATCATCAACGATCTGAAGCTTGCCAAGGATGATCCGCGTGCGATTCTCATGCTCGATCGCGAGCTTGCGGCACGTGCGGTGACTGTCCCGACGAATTTTGCGCTCGGTGTCGAAGCCCAACTTAACGCCGGTGTGGCTCCGTAATTTTCATTTGTTGAGCAACACGAATTTCTGAAAGATTAGAGACGAAAGTAAAAGGGCGGCGGATTTCCTGAGAGAAGTCCGCCGCCTTTTATAAGGCAGGATTTACTTCTTAAGAATTTTGGAAATTCTTTCCATTGCCGTCACTACATTTTCATAACTGTTGAATGCCGAGAGTCTCACATAACCCTGACCACACCGACCGAATCCTGCGCCCGGAGTACAGACAACCTGTTGTTCGTTGAGCAGGCGGTCGAAGAAATCCCAGCTGTCACCGCCGACCTTGACCCAGATGTAAGGCGAGTTATCGCCACCTGTGCAGGCATAACCGAGTTCGGTGAAAACCTTACGGACATGCGCCGCGTTGCGCAGATAGTAGTCGGTGATCTCGCGAACCTGTGTCTGTCCTTCAGCCGAATAGACAGCGGCGGCGGCCTTTTGCACCGGATATGAAACGCCGTTGAACTTGGTCGTGTGGCGACGGTTCCACATCGCATGAAGCGAGTGAGCTTTGCCGGACTTGTCGTATGCGACAAGATCTTTCGGGATGACGGTGTAGGCACAGCGCGTTCCGGTGAATCCTGCGGTCTTTGAGAACGAGCGGAACTCGATTGCGACTTCGCGTGCGCCTTCGATTTCGAAGATGCTCTGCGGAATTTTCGGATCACGGATGAATGCCACGTAGGCGGCATCGAACAGGATCAGGGCCTTGTTCGCGTGGGCGTATTCGACCCATGCGGTCAGCTGTTCGCGCGAGGCGGTTGCGCCGGTTGGGTTGTTCGGGAAGCAGAGATAAATCAGATCGGCCTTCTGCGCCGGAACCGCCGGAACGAATCCGTTGGCTTCGTTTGCTTCGAGATAGACCAAGCCGTCGTAGCGGCCGTTTTCGTTTGCGCCGGTGCGACCGGCCATCACGTTGGTATCGACATAGACGGTATAAACCGGATCCGGCACGGCGATAGTGATGTCGTTGGCAAAGAGTTCCTGAATGTTGCCGGTGTCGCACTTCGATCCGTCGGAGACGAAGATTTCGTCGGCAGAGATGTTTGCTCCGCGTGCGGCGAAATCATTTTCGGCGATCAGCTTGCGAAGGAAGTCGTAGCCGACTCCGTTGTTGTCGTAGCCTTTGAAAGTTGCGCGGTTGGCCATTTCATCAACGCCTTCATGGAAGGCCTTGATACAGGCAGGCGGTAGCGGCTCTGTCACATCACCAATTCCCATGCGGATGATCGGCTTGTCCGGATTTGCTGCGGCAAATGCAGAGATTCTGCGGCCGATCTCCGAAAAAAGATATGAGGCCGCCAGCTTCTGATAGTTCTCGTTGATACGAATCATCGAATTCCCTTTTGTCAATTAACATTTTTTGAACGGCACCGAAAATACAACCGGCTCATGCAACGGGGTAGGTGGATCGAGGCGCGGGATCAGTTGTTTGTAGCAAGACTCTTTAGGTATTGCTCACGATAGAAGAAGAGTTTGGGATCGGTGAGGCGATAGCTTGTGCCGCCGAGCACAATGGCATTACCGCCCGGTGATGAAGCGATGCCGTAACCTATATGGACATGAGGGCCGGTTGTGTGGCCCGTGACGCCGACGGTTCCGACTGCTTCACCGGCGTGGATTTTCTGGCCGCTCTGAACATAGCGTCTGTCCATGTGGCAGAAGAGCAGAACCATTCCGTCGCGCACGACACCGACTACACGGCCAGCGTCCTGAGAGTCTTTTATGTAGGCGATTCCGTCGATCGGCGAGACAATCTCGGAGCCTTCCGATGCGGCGACGTCCATGCCGTAATGCGGAGGAATTCCGCCGTTGCCACGCTCGCACCAGTCGCCGGTAACGTATGCCAATTTGTCGCTGACGACTGTGCAGAAATACTGATATACAGGTCCGAGTCGCTTGGCGCGATCCTGTCCGATCATTTCAGGCGGATAGAATCTCACGATTGTCCCGGGTGGAACTTTGTCGGCGCTTATATGTGCTTCACCGGCGAGACGTGTCATATTGAAAATGTCGATGGTCTGCTGCGCATATTGCGAAACCGTTGCTTCGGAAGGAACGGTTGCGCTGAATCTGCATATCGCAAACTTCGCGAGCTTGTGCATCGTTTCACCTTCTGCGAAGCGGCACTCAATGCACTGCGTCTGATCTTGCGTGATCTGCTGAGGAGCAACAGGTCTCGGTGCTGGCAGATCGGCGAGAGTTTTCCCGTAGAGGAGAATCGATCCGACAATGAACACTGCGGCGAAGCGAACTGCAATGGCGGTCGATTGTACAAGTAGCACATCGCGCCTGTCTGGAGCGTCGCTGCCTATGGAATTGAAAACGTGCTGCACACGCTTGCCAAGATCTTCAAATGCTTTTGCAACAGTAGAGTACTGTTTGAACTCGCCGACAGTCTGGCCTGCGTCCTGAGCGTTTCGGACAACTGCCGATTCGGGAATCTCCATATCGAAAATGATTGACTGCGGAAGAAGCGAAAGCCCGCCGCCGTTTCGTCGCATAATGGTTTCGCAAAGTCCGTCGAGGAAGGCGCGGTTTTCCTGCATGGTAACGGCCTTGCCACGCATCGCCGAATCGGAAGAGCCGAAGACTTCATTTTTTACGATGCGGATTCTGACCCTCGAATTACCGGCCGCGAGCTTCTTCACATTTACAAGATAATCACGAAGGCTTCTGGTTGACAAAGCGGAGAGTGTGACCGGAATCAGCGTCAGGTCGCTGCGACGATAGAGCAGGCGAGTAAGCGAGTTCCATACGGATGGTGTATCGATTACGATGTACTTGTAGTAATTGCGGCAAAGTTGAAGGTTGTAGGCGAGGTTCTGGAGATGCAGATAATGAACGCCGTTGAAGAGCTCAGAGGTTGCCGGAATGATGTCGAGACATGGGCGCACCCTGATCGCCATCGAAGTGATTTCGTCGCGCCCGACAATCTGCGACATTAAGAAGGATTCGATGCGCCTCTTGATTATCCGGATGCTGTTGAAGAGACCGCCGTGTTTCTGATTGCTCATCAGGCTTCCCGAAAATCTTTTCGAGAGAAGCTGCCACGCTGAACTTCGGCACTCTGCCGGATTGAGTCCGAGTGCGACGGTCGCACTTCCCTGAACGTCAAGGTCGATGATGAGTGTCGGACCACGCCGGGCCAGGGCTGCAGCGAGGTTAGTGGCAACGGTCGATTTGCCCACGCCGCCCTTGATGTTGGCAACATGAACGACTCCTCCGCAATCGGAATCTGTGAAGACAAGCGTTTTGGACAAAGTCTTGTTCATTGCGGCCGACAGTCATTTCGGTAAGTTGCAGTCGTGGAAAATATTACCTGACAGAGATTCAATCGGCAGAAAGATTTTTTTCCTGAAGTTGGTTGCCTAAAAAAACTTCGGCAGGATTCATTATCATTCTGTCAAGCTCCGTCGTGACGCGCTCGCATAATTTGTCTATGCGCGCACCTGTTGGCAGAAAGCCCCTGATCCGCTCGACGAAGCGTGCATCTCTGAAAATCCGGCAGGCAGTTGGCGAGTTGAGATCAGCGGCCCAGCCGATCTGAAGGATCCGGAAATCGTTGAGACACTGCATGTCGGCGTAGCTTACCGCTTCACCGGCTTCGGCTGTGCACATTACCGATTCGGTTACGATCGGCAGATCGGGCAGACCGAGTTCTATTCCGTCTTTCTCATCAACCGGAGATTCGTAATGCGAAACCATTATGTTGAGGATGTCGAGTTTGTCGGCATCACGAAGCATGTTCGTGTAAAGTAGCGCATCTGCAGAAATATCGGAGCCAACAGCGATCTTGTTGTGATTGAGAATCGCCAGCATGATGATTTCCGATTCGCTTTTGTTAAACAGCTCGCCAAGGATTCCGCTTTCGTTTACGACCAGAGCAGAAAGCTTCGCATGGTTGACAGAACGGGAATCGGAAAATGTGCGATACTCGGAAAATTGCGGAAACCGTCCGGCATCGTGAAGCAACCCGCAGGCTGTTGCGATGGTAATGTCTGCCCCGAGTTCATCGGCAATTTTTGTAATGAGATCAACCACGCGGTTCGTGTGACTGGTCTTGACACCGAGATTGAAAACCACATCTGTATCTGCACTACAAGTGTACTTCGCACAGAATTCGTCGAACCAGATTTTCAGATCCTGAAATCGTCTGTTCAATCTTCAATTGCCGTTAAAAATAGAAGTTATGGCTTCTTCTGCATTAGTGTAGAATGTTACAGAATCCGGCGGCGGAAAAACAGTGAACAGACCGGCGACAGAAGAATTGGTTCCGAAAATGGCGATCCGGCATCCTGCAAATGTTAGTCTTCGAAACGCATCTTGCAACTCCGACATGCCGAAACTGTCAACGAGGTCGAGTTTGCTGAAGTCGAAGAGGCACCATTTTACATCATGAGAAAAATCTATTGAACGTAGCCCGTAGACATCCGCGGTACTGTCGAGGTTTCCTGCAATAATTACACGACCAACTCCATCTTCGACCTGTGAAACAAACAGGAATTCAGCTACGTTTTCTTTGGCAGAAGCTTTCCAAAGATCATCATTGTCAAGCTCGAATTCGACATCGGTTGGATAGATTCTGAAGACCCGATCGAGGTTCAGCGCCGTGAAAATACCAAGAACTTTTTTACTGACATTCACGAGAAATACGGCGCCTTTGTTTTCAATTGCGAGTTTGCGGGCTTGAATTATAAAGCCGATTCCGGCGCTGTAAATTTCATAGGTATCCGCCATGTCAAGCACGAGTTTTATGCCTTCAGATATCAATCCACGAAGATCAGCTTCGAGTTTGGGGCAGTCGGAAAGTCCAATTACTCTCGGCAGTCTTATCCATGTGAACCCGTTCTCTTCTTTTATTGAAAAGTTGCTCATGCACCGGTCTCCTGGATTTTTCCATCCTTGAACTTGAATATTATATGGGATGTATTGCCGGACATTATGCGCCTGCTGAGTCCGTAAAAATCTATTCTTGCATTTTGGAATGCCGTACTCTTGATCTGAACCATGCCGTTGAGATCTTTCGGATTTTTAATTGCCTCGCTGACCTTTGCGATATTGTCATCGATTACTTTGATTCTTGTGCTTATTTCGTTGTAAGCATCGATCCATTTCTTCAGCTCGTTTTTGTGCCTATCGGTTACGTCAGTTCCTGCTCTTTTAATTAACTCGCTTTTGGTTTTGAGCTCCCGTTGGATAGGATCAATTTGTTCTGCGGTTTTAGCCCGCAAATTAACGAGTTCTGCAAACTTTTCTTTTAGCTTTTCAATGTTGCGGTCTACCACATACAAATTAGTTTCAAGTCCTGATTCATTCCCGATGGCACCGCATTCTGCTGTTTCGTATATCCTCGCGGATCCGCCGATAAAGCTGCCGGCCTCAAGGCGTGTGCACCTGACGTTGCAGTTCATAATGTGCTTGTCACAGTGGATTATTCCTTCGCTGACAATCTCGGCATCCTGTGCGAAACCTACTGTGACACCCTGATGGCCCTGCACAAAGGTGTCTTTGCGTCCGATGATTCCCTGTTTTATTGTGACCGAGCCATTTCTTGAAATAACCTTGCAGGATTCTATCTCGCCACCGATTTCAATATTTCCTTCAGCATCAACTGTAAAACCAGGACGAACGCTTCCCTTAATAAGAACATCTCCACCGTACTTGATGTTTCCAGTGGTGAAATTGACATCTCCACTCACGCTGAGAAGTTCTAGTACATGAACGAGACCGGCATGAGAATAAACAACGCCTGACTTCTGTGCTTTAAGAACAGAATCATTGTCGGTCGCGATTGTGTTTTCTCCGACCGGAAGCGGAATGTCTGTACCTGGTGTTGGCGGAATCGGTTCGCCAGTCACTGCCTTGCCTGGTTCGCCGGGGTGGGGCGGTATGCGCTTTGCGATCACTTGTCCTTCAGTAATCTTAACGAATGATTCGATGTTCCTGAAATCGGCTTTTCCATCAGATCCAATCTGTGGCTTTGCTTCGGCTTCAATTTTTATCGCATAGCTCATGTATGCGTCGGTGCCGTTTTTGGGCGGTGTTCCTTCGGCAACAACAACCTCGGTGTCGAAGAGATTTTTCATGCAGATATCTTTTAGAGTTTCGCGTTTTATTCCGTGAACAACTTTGCGGCGTTTCAGAAAGAACTCGATAAGGGTGGGGGATATTCTCGTACCGGAAAGTCGTGCGGCGGGGTCGATCTTTATTGATGCCGAAAGCGGAGTGATCTTTGTTGAAACATATTGATCGAGCCGAATATCGTAATATTCGAAAAGCGGCCCGACCTTCTCGAAATTACCGCGGGCTCTTGTAACAACGTCACGGATTTTTGCGATGTCCGCATTGGCTACGAGCGCGTCTTCGAGCGCTCTTTCAATTGCACCGGCGGGGAGAGAATCACGTCGCGCCCTGTCAATCTGGATATAGATACCATCGGCACGTTCTTCAACGCCGAACAATTTTTGAAGCGGATTTTCAGGCATGCTACCTACCGATATTTCTGTTCAAGCAACAAGTTCGGATC
>CAIOZP010000730.1 GCA_903862805.1 uncultured Fibrobacterota bacterium | reverse complement strand
TTTTCAATCATAAGACGGCATACGAGATAGATCGCAGTGACTGGAGTTCAGACGTGTGCTCTCCGATCTCTACAGCAATCAGCGCTTCGGATATTCCCTCGATATACCGGTTTCATTCACACGAAACGAAAATTCCATGGGCGGAAACGGGCTCGGTGCCCAGAATAGCGATGGAATCTGCATTACTGTTTGGGGAATCGCCAATCCATCACAAGAAACAGTTTCCGGTTCGATGACAAAATGCGCTTACGATATAGACACCGTCATCTACAAAGCCCAAGGCGACAACTGGTATGTGCTCGGCGGAATCGCGAAAGACAGGATCGTCTATTTCAAAACCTTTGTGGGGCGGGCGTCGATCAATACGCTTCTTATCAGATACCCCAAAAAACTCGGCGACAGCGCAGGACGCGTAGCTGACGGAATCCTGCGTTCGTTCAAGCAGGGCGAACTCGATACGCTTCGGTAACCATTTTGTATTCCTTTTAGACTCCCGAAAACAGTTCGATCAGCGACTTTGCAACACTATCGAGTTGTTCCGGAAATTCCGGATCGTCGGCATAAGCCTGCATAACTTCGAGCATCGCCAGAAAATCGGCCCGTGAATAGCCCGCGTTGTTTGCAACGAGGCGGTTTTCGCAATGATCAAGATTATCGTAATGAAACAGGAAGCGACCGAGCTTTTCCTCGACGGCATCGACATCGTCCCGAAGCCTAACAAGTAACTTCACCAATGCCGCTGATTCGTCTTTTGTAAATTCGGCGTCGATGATCTCTTCCATTGCCGATGGCGTGAAATGCACATCAGCGAAATCGAAGGATGCCAGCATCTCGCGAATCGTTCCGCCCTTACGGACATAAACATGCCCAAGATTGTCGAAGTGTTCGTGAACGATCTGCGTTGCCTCATCAAGCCGTGACTGCGGAACCCACATTACGAAATGCGCCTCGGTTTCCGATTCCAGCGGAAGCGTGTCGGTGTTTGTCGCATCGCTTATAGTAAAGGGGATTTCACTCTCCATGAAGATACTGCGCAGAATTGGAGCATCCGCTATTGTGAAGCCCGCAGGGAGTTTGACAATTTCCTCGGTGATCGGCTCTTCTTCGGAGGCGATTTCGGATACAGCGCTTGGCGCCAGCGGCACGGCGAGTCCACGGCGCGCTATTTCTTCATCCATGAAAGCAAGTGCCTCCTCAGAAAAGCTGCCGGTTTTTTCGAATCTGTCGGAAATCAGATCCGCATCGTCAAGGCTTTTTATCCGATCACGTAACTGTGACATTTGTCCTCCGTGGAATATTATGCCGGTAAAATACGCATCGCACAAATATTGGCAAAACGTCTATTTGATTTTTCGTATCCGCCAATGTAGCCTCTTGCCCGAAAGTGGAGGAACATACAATGAAATATTATGTCAGACAGGTACGAAAGTTCGCCAAGGATGAAGTGATATTTTACGAAAACAGCGCCTGCGACGGCATGTACATCATCGACAGCGGCAGAGTTCGCGTTCTGAAAACGGTTGATATCAATGGTGAACCTGTCGAAATGGATCTCTGCATCCTTGGGCCGAATGCCATGTTCGGCGAAATGGGAATGATCGACGACAGCCCCAGATCGGCAACGGTTCAGGCGCTTGAGCCTACAGTTTGTACAATTATTACGCGGCATATTTTCGAGGATCAGCTCAAACAGATCCAGCCCTGGATGGTGAACCTTATCCGCATTCTTGTGCGCCGCCTGCGCGACACGAACCAGACACTTGCCAAAACGCTTGAACGGCAGGGAAACTCGCCAAACACCGCAGATCTCGGCCCGGTGCTTGTCGAAACGAATTCCTTCGATTTCCTCGACAACGCGGAAGACGATCTGTCACCGGCGAAAGACATCATCAAGCAGCTTTTCACGGATAAGGATGCTGTCGGACGCGACGAAGAGTGAAAGTAAAAGCATCGAATCGACGGCCATTGTCTATTGGCTAAAATATCCGCATGATCTCGCCGCCGCATCCGTTCCTGAATAAAAATTACGTATAAACCCAATCCGTCGCACTGGAAACTGCGGTTACCAGAACCTTGTTGCCAGCGCTGATTTTCTTCCCGATACATACGATGTTTGGCTATTCTATACAGACATCGGGAGGATGTATGAGCCAGCTTAAAGAACAGATGATCGAAGAAGCCCGCGAAATTTACAAGGAAATTCATCCATGTGGTTTCGGCAAGCGCATAGAAGACTGTTTCACAATCATCGACAACAGCCTAACGCTTTGGTTCAATACATCCGACAAAAGCACGCACATCGTACGGAAGAGTCTTGCATCCATCTGATTTCATTGGCACAGTATCCGTTCTAAAAGCATCAACCAGTATCAAATATTGAAAAGGAATTGAAATGCGCCTATCCAGACTGTTTCTGGTGACCATCGGATTTATTCCGAGTGTAGTGTCCTCTTCTTTTGCCGCGCAAACCATTACCGGAAAGCTTGTTGATAAAACAGGATCCGCGTTTGCGGGAGTGAAAGTGTCTGCCGGTGTTTCTGGATTGCAGACAAGTTCCGATGAACGCGGCCTGTTTACATTAAAAAATATTCCTGATGGAAAGGTGTCTTTAAATTTCTCCGGCGCCGATATCCTGTCGAAAAACATGGTGGTATCCGGTGGAACCGACACGCTGAAGGTCGTGCTGAAAGAATCCGTTCTGCGGCTTCCGGCGACAGTTGTCACCGCTGAGCCGACGCCGGTTTCTGTGCTGCAATCGATTTCTCCGACAACGGTGATCACCGGCCGCGAGCTCGACCGCTCGCGTGGAATGAATCTTATGAATACCATCGACAACACTCCCGGCGCGCGGGTTTCGTCGGGCGGACCGCTTTCTTCTAAGCCGGTGATTCGCGGACTTTCGGGTCAGCGCGTTTTGGTGCTTCGCGACAATCTTCCGACCGCAAGCCAGTCGTGGGATGATCCGCAAAGTCCGGAGCTGAATGCCTTCGACGCCGAACGGATCGAGGTTGTGCGCGGCCCTATGTCGGTGCTGTACGGCTCCGATGCGCTCGGCGGAGTCGTGAACGTGATCACGCAAAAGCCCTGGGAAACGTGGGGCGACAGCTCGCTGATTCACGGCGTGGCAACGATCAACGGTTATACAAATGCACTTCAGGGCGCGGGAAGTCTTGCACTTGGCGGCAAGCTGAAAGGTTTGTCGTACAGCCTGAATGCGGCAGGACGCGGCGCCGGTGATTATTCTGCACCCGCCGGAACCGTTGCCGATGGTTCTCATGTATCTGCCGGAAAAGTCACAAACACCGGCGCAGGCGAGTTCGATGCCGGACTATCTGTTGAAGGTGATCCGCGCTGGGGAGTGTGTAAGCACCGCCCAGCACGTCCAGAGCAGTCAAATCGGCCGGCTAGACAACCCC
>CAIOZP010000729.1 GCA_903862805.1 uncultured Fibrobacterota bacterium | reverse complement strand
GCCATGGGTGATTCGATCATGAACACGTCCGAAGGCGTTCCGTTCACCTACAATGTTGACAGCACGGAAATGAACACCGCCGGAAGCAAACGGCACCGACAGATCGGTGATGCGCCGCCGGTCATTCTTTTCGCATCGGCGTGCGTTCTCTCAGCGTCAAGCGTGGTTCTTGGAGTAATTGCGGAAAAGAAAATGCGGGAGATAAACGTGATAGCCAACGACAGCACTAAAACCATCAGCTACAGAAATAACCTAATCAAGCCACTCAAACCGGTTCTGGCCGAATACAGAAACGGCGCAATCGCCACAGGAATATCTGCATTACTTTGCATAAGCACGTCAACAGTTTTGGAAATTATTCGGCATCATCAAAAGAAAAGTCTGATCTCCGCCGGACTCTCGTTTGTCAATCACAAGACCACCTTTGAATTGACAGCCGGTTTCTGATGAACAAAAAAACAAAGACCTCGTTTGTCTGTACCTCATGCGGAGATGTTTTCCCCAAGTGGCAGGGTAAATGCACGTCGTGCGGAACCTGGGACAGCATCTCCGAATTCCGCGAAGGCCCGTCAAATAAGAGCCGTGATACTGCCGGAACATCCGCAAAGCCCACGCTTCTTTCCGAAATAACACCGCTCGAACTTGAACGCATCGCCACAGGATTTCCAGACATCGACCGCGTGCTCGGCGGCGGAATGGTGCCAGGTTCGATGATCCTCGTTGGCGGCGCACCTGGCATAGGCAAATCGACGCTGATGCTTCAACTCGCGGCTGGTCTCGCAAATAGCGGCAACGGCGTGCTTTACATTTCGGGAGAGGAATCCGCGGAACAGATCCTGCTTCGCGCCGACCGGCTCGGGTTCGCCGGAAGCCCGATGCAGCTCCTTGCCGAAACGAATGCGCACGGCATCTGCGCCGCGATAGAAAACCTCGCGCCATGTGCTGCAGTAGTCGATTCGATCCAGACACTTTTCTCCGACGAACTCGAAAGCGCGCCGGGCTCTGTTGCGCAGGTTCGAGAATGCGCCGCCATGCTTCTTCGCATTTGTAAAGAGAAGCAGATAACGATCTTCGTGATCGGACATGTCACCAAAGAAGGAACAATTGCCGGCCCGCGTGTGCTTGAGCACATGGTTGACACCGTGCTTTATTTCGACGGCGACGCGATCTATCAGTACAGACTTTTGCGTGCCGTAAAAAACCGCTTCGGTCCTTCTGGTGAGATTGCCGTTCTGTCAATGTCGGACAAAGGACTCGCAGGTGTCAAGAACGCCTCGGAGTTTTTTTTGTCAGGAGGAAACCCGCAGGTTGGAACCGCCGTCGCCGGTCTTCTCGAAGGCACACGAGTCCTCGCGGTGGAGCTTCAAGCGCTTGTCAATCCGGCTCACTTCGGAATGCCTCAACGTGTCGCCAGCGGAATGAACCAAAAGAAACTCGCATTGATTCTTGCGATCATGGAACGATACACCGGCCTCTCACTCGGCGATCACGACGTCTTCTTCAACATCGCCGGTGGACTCACGGTAAACGAACCGGCGGCTGATCTTGCGGCGGCTGCGGCGATCCTTTCGTCGCACAGAAATATTCCACTTCGCAAAGGACTCGCGCTCATCGGCGAAACCGGACTCGGCGGCGAAGTCCGGCCGGTTGGTTCCATGCAAGCCAGACTTCGCGAACTCGCCGGACTCGGCTTCACCGAATGCATCGTCCCCAAACCCGCAAAAGGCGCAGACTGGGCCGGAAAAGATTTCGGGATCAGGCTAATTCATTGTGATCATGTGCGGGTTTTGATGGATCTGCTTTTTTGATTTACACATCTTTTGCCCGTCATCAGCTTCGGAACAGCCTTGACTTTGGGGGATGATATTTTTGTTCAGGTAAGTGTGGCGGAGAGATTTCATTGACGGATTTTCAGCCATCAGAAGATTAGCGTCACGGATCCAACAGGAACAGCCCGCTGAATCCGTGACACATTAAGAAAATTCAATACCGGTTATTATGATCCCACCGCTCGCGTCGAAATGACGTCTTATCAAATCCCCAGATCCATCAACCTCTTCTTCAAAACCTCACCCTGCTTCTCCGTCCCCGCCTTACCCAACAGCGCAAACATATTCTTCTTGTATGCTTCAACACCAGGCTGATCGAATGGATTTACTCGTAGCAAATACCCCGATATCGCAATTGTCTTTTCGAAGAAATAAAACAACTGGCCCAATGCCGCAGCGCTACGATCTTCCACACGGATCACCGAGCACGGAACACCGCCGTCGAGATGTGCAAGAAGTGTTCCTTTGAAAGCCTTGTCGTTGACGAATTCAAAATCTTTTCCAGCCAGATAATTCATGCCGTCGCCATCATCGGCAAACGATGGAATCGTAATGGAACGCCTGGTTTTATTGAACAGAATGAATGTCTCGAAAACCGTGCGACTACCTTCCTGCATCCATTGACCAAGCGAATGCAGATCAGTGGTGTAGTCGAGCGTTGCCGGAAAAATTCCGGTGCGGTCTTTGCCTTCCGACTCACCTGCAAGCTGCTTCCACCACTCGCCTACAAAATGAATCTGCGGCTGGAAGCTCGCGAGAACCTCCATGACTTTCCCTTGACGGAAGAGAATGTTGCGGGCCACGGCGTAGCGCGCCGCAATGTTTGTTGACAAATCGGAACCGCTGGTGAATTTCTTTGCATCAATCGCGCCCTGAACCAATTCGCGTATGTCAACTCCGGCAACTGCGATAGGCAGAAGACCAACGGCGGTGAGAACAGAGAAACGTCCGCCCACATCTTCTGGAATCGGGAAGGTTGCATAGCCTTCGGCGGTGGCGAGTTTGCGAAGCGCGCCGCTTGCCGGATCGGTAGTTGCAGTGATTCGCGCAGCGGCTCCACTGCGGCCGTATTTTTTTTCCATGAACTCGCGGATCACACGGAACGCGATGCCCGGCTCGGTGGTTGTTCCACTTTTCGAAATCACGTTGACCGACACATCTTTGTCGGCGATAAAATCGAGCAGATCGCCAAGCGCATCGGAGCTGACCTGATGTCCGCAGAACACAACCAGCGGCTTGCGCTGAGCCTCGAATGCAGGCGACAGAAATTCGATCGCGGCCTTTGATCCGAGGTAGCTTCCACCGATTCCTATGCAGATAAGCACATCGGAATTTGCGCGGATCTCATTTGCACGCGCCGCAATCGCATCGACCTGCGACAGCATCTGTTCTGGAAGATCAAGCCAGCCGAGGAAATCATTGCCGGG
>CAIOZP010000728.1 GCA_903862805.1 uncultured Fibrobacterota bacterium | reverse complement strand
TGGATTTCCCGCAGGATGTATGGACAAAGGCGGTCAAGTCGATTACAGAAGCGGCTGGGAATAATTTTTCGATCAGCCCGCTTTTCACAGACAAGCTTTCACAGAAAGTTGAAAATGTAAACGGTGTTCCAACTCGCATCATTTCGCTTTCGTTCTCGATAGTTCCTCTGCATCCTGGGGCGATCACGCTTCCGTCGCTGCCATTTGCCTATAACATTTATCGTCAGACAGGCCGTCGTTCCGCGCGTGACCCTTTCAACGATTTCTTCGGTGGTGACCCGTTTTTCGGCGGACAGCAGATTGAACGTGTCACGAAGAATACCGCATCGAACAGTCTGACGATCAACGCCGTTTCGCCATCTAATCCGCCCGCCGGATATTCGGGTGCTGTTGGGAATTTTACCATGAGCTCAACGATCAGCAGCACCACGACTGCGGCTGGTCAGGGCGTCACGCTAACGATTACGCAGAGCGGAAATGTGCGGCCCGGAACGATTGCCGATCCGGTTCTGCCGACTCTTCCCGACCTCGATGCCTACACGCCAGAGAAGAGTTCGCACGTCGATACTGCCGCCGACGGTTTTCATACTGTCAAGACTTGCAAGTACCTTGTCGTTCCCAAGCGCGAGGGAAAGATCAGCATTCCTCCGATCTCGTTTGTGTATTTCGATCCGCAGAGTGCCAGCTACAAAACCGCCGCAACAAAGCAGTTCGATCTTACTGTGACTCGTGGCAACGGCCCAGCGGTGGCTCAGACCGGCGGATTCGTTCCGACCGTTTCGCAAACCGATGTGAAGCAGCAGGGCAACGATATCAGGTGGATTCATACGCCCGGAAAACTTTCGCATCAGTCAAGCAAGCCTTGGAATTCTCTACCGCTGATTTTGGCGTTGCTACTTCCTTTCGGGCTTGTCGCTGGAGCTATATGCTTCAAAATTTTCCGTTACATTCAGGAACATGATCCGGCGGCAATGCGTCGTCGCAAGGCTCGTGGTGTGGCGTATGCTTCGCTTGACGAGGCTGCTGAAAAGCACGACGCCGCGCTTGCGGTCGAGGCGCTGTTTGTCTATCTGGCAAGTGCGCTTGACGTTCCGGCTCGCGGATCAACCGGCGACGAACTTCACGTTCACTTGACAAAGAGGAAACTGCCGGAAGCGATAGTGGCACAGACCGTTTCGCTTTTGGGTCGCTTCGAGGATCTGCGCTTTGCAGGTCGCGCAGGGGAAGCCGCAACGGTCACAGCAATCGTTGACGAGACGCGAAAACTGGTTGATGTGATCGAGTCGAAGAGAGGTGCAAAATGAGGAAGTTCCTTCTATTCATTATGGTGGCTGTTTCCTGCATGGCGCAGAGTTCAGGGAATGTCGGTTTTGACAAGGCTACCAAGTTCTATGTGGCCCAGCAGTACGATAGTGCGTTGAAATATTATCAGACGGTTGAATCGTCAGGGCTCGAAAATGCCTCGCTGTTCTACAACATGGCTGAGTCGTGGTTTCGGCTTGTAGGCAATGGCCAAGCGATCCGCTACTGGGAAAAATGCCTCGCCCTAAATCCTTCCGATGCCGATGCAAAAGCCAACCTCGCGCTGGTTCGCTCGCGTATCGTGGATCGTGTGGCCGAGCCTTCGAGTGACTTTCTTGGAATGGTAGTCCTAAAGGTTCACGATCTGATGCCGCTGAATGTTCAGCTGATTGTTACTGCCGTGATTATCTGGATTGTCGCGTTACTTTTTGCCGGCTGGCTGTTTGCGAAAAAACAGAGAGTGTTTTTCGGATATTTCATCGCGGTAGCAATGCTTCCATTGCTCTACACGATTCCATCTGCAGCGGTAAAGATCCACGACAAGATCATGCTTCCGCAGGCGGTAGTGATCGTTTCCGAATTGCCGGTTGTAAACGAGCCATATGGCCGCACGACACTTTTCACAGTGCACGAAGGCACGCTTCTTACGATCCGCAAAAGTGAAAACGGATGCCTGCTCGTGAGCCTTCCCAATGGTTCAAGTGGTTGGGTCGCCGATTCTACGGTCGGCAAAATTTAGGAAAACAGGCGAAAAAGACTTGAACCGGTTCGCCTGTATGATTTCATGAAAAACCATTTGGGATGGTTTGGGAGAATTAGTTTCATATCATCACTGTAGGTGATTTAATGAAGTCCCTCCAGTGGAGGTGATGCGAAGCATGGAGGGTTGGGGTCACATCTTTCTTGTCGGGTTTAAGGGGTGGTTAAGCCCTTCCTGATTTCCTTCTTATTTCTTTATTCTCCAAAAATTTTCTGCCCTACCCAAACCTCCTCTTTTTCTTGATCCAAATCGCCGCATCGTGTAATTTCTCCCGACTGTGACAATGTTTTACCGGAAGGAGAACCATGGCCTGGTTCACCAAAAAGACAAAGCAGGAAGAAGCACCGCAGAGTAGTCCTGATCTATGGATGAAATGTCCCAAGTGCGAAAAGCTTGTGCTTCGAACTGAATGGAACGGCGGGCACAATGTCTGCCCGAAGTGCGGCTACCACGACAAGATTACATCGGCTCAGCGCATCGCTATTACAATAGATGCCGGAACTTTCAAGGAAATGTTTGCCAATATTTCGCCTGCCGATCCGCTCAAGTTTGTTGATGCAAAGGAAAGCTA
>CAIOZP010000727.1 GCA_903862805.1 uncultured Fibrobacterota bacterium | reverse complement strand
GAACTTGCGCACCTCATCACCTCCGCCCCAGTTGGGGCTGACATCGTGGTTTCCCATGGCGACGAATAGAGGCACCTTAGATGCGACGAGTGAAAGTTCCTGCTGTGCCACATTGGACTCGACATCGGAATAGGTTCCACCCGCACTGCTTACTATATCCCCAGTGGAGAATGCGACGTCGATATTCTGGGTACCAAGTAGGTAGTCGAACATGGCCGCAGCCGGATCCGTATAGTGTGTATCACTGAAAAGACCTATCTTGAAATTTGTTGTCGCATCGGCCGGTGCCGTCTTGAAAATATTGTCTCCGGAAGAAGAGCCATCGGTGACATTGTAGTGATAAGTTGTAGCGGCTGTAAGTTCAGACAATCTGGCTTTGTGGACATACGTTCCGCCGCCGGTCACGACGCTTGTCGATGTTGCATTTGCTCCGTAACTGTCCGACGTCCCGTAGTTCACCGAACCGCCCGACGGCGATCCGCTTTCCCACATTATTGTTATCGCCGTATCGGAAACATTTTGCAACCACGGGCCGGCAGTAAAAGCGTTGGAACTCTGAATGGAACCAAAGACGACGACCAATAAAGTCTGAACAGATATACGCATCATCCCCTCCAAGAGATTTAACCTGAAACTCACAAATGACGGCGTTTTAAGCCCTTTTTACTTCGCAGTCACTAATAATCTATCTGCGTTATTACCGACCGACTTGATTGATTATGGTTAAAGCGACAAAATGGTAACTCGTGTTAACGGTGGGCAACATTCTTTTTCACTCGTCAATCGGAACCTGAAGCACTTCACGAGAAATGTAGTAGTACTGAAGGTTTTTTGTCTGAAAAATAGTCACTGAAGAGCGTTTGTGTATTCTGGAAGAACACAAGACAGACGGTTGTGCGGCGACTGTATTCACGATGAATACAGATCCTCTTCAAGTTACTCGGTTCTTTCGGCGCATTCGCAATATTGCCGATATATTCCAGATAAAGAGGAGACTTGATGAAGCTGTTTTACCGAATTTGTTTTGTGCTTCTTATTGGATTTCAACTTGCTCATGCCGGCTCGCTCAAAGGTGGACATGATGGGGTTCTCACTGATTCGGCTTACCGGCTGGTGATAAAATTTTCTGCCGGATCATTGCCGGATATTGATTCTGCGGGGTGTATGATTTTTCGGGATCATTCCTGTTCGGCGCAGTTGGCGACCGTTTTGCATGTGCTTGACAACGCGGCAATGAAGAGACTTGTTCCATCTGAGACTCACGCTGGAACCATATCGCAATCAAACAGTTTCAACATAAAATCATTTTGTGGCTTGATGGAACTCGTTGGTTCCAACACTATTTCGCCGACAAAACTTCGTGATCTTGCCAAGTCACTTGAGGGACTTCCTTGTGTGGAATATTGCGATCTTGTTCCTGCACGCCGCATTCCACCGCCGACGGTTACATCCGATCTTTCTTCTTATCAGCAGTACAACAAGTTCGACAATGGTGGAGACATCATCGGCATAAATGCTACGGCCGCATGGGCAGCCGGTGTCAAAGGTACAGGTGTTCATCTCGCTGATGTGGAGTTCAACTGGGATTTTCTCCACGAGGATCTTCAGACCAACATGTTCAAGGGTGATGTTGTCGATGGTGACACAACATTCATCGATCACGGAACAGCTGTCGCCGGAATCATGGTTGCAGGCGACAATGGATTTGGCGTGACCGGCAATTGTCCCGATATTAGTTACACCGGATTTTCGGAGGTATCGGGCAGAGTCGGAGCAATTGCAAAAGCGGCGGCCAGCTTATCAAGCGGCGATATCCTCATGCTCGAAATGCAGACCTCCGGCTCCGATGGAAATCTCTGTCCGGCCGATTATGAAAAGGCTGTCTGGGATCTTACGGATTCAATCACGAAGGCCGGTATCATTGTCGTTGCGGCAGCTGGAAACGGGTGGATAAGTCTCGACATTCCAGCTTACGCGGATTATCTGGCGCGCGGTGACAACGGTGCAATAATTGTCGGTGCCGGAAATCAGGCTGGTCGTGGCAGATGCGATTTCAGCGATTACGGAAGCCGCGTGAACCTTCAGGGCTGGGGAGATTACTCAGTAGTTACCACCGGATACGGTGGTGGCAACTGGCTCTTCGACGGTGATGTTCATCGCGGATATACATCGGGATTCGCCGGAACAAGTTCGGCAACACCGATTGTGGCATCGGCAGTTGCACTTGTTCAGAGCTACGCCAAAAACAAATACGGAAAAACAATCTCGCCTCTTGACATGCGCGACATCCTTGTCGCAACCGGAACGGCTCAGAGTGGCACTGATCACATCGGCCCGCTTCCGAATGTCGGCGCCGCAATGCTAAGGGTTGACACACTTTATGGTGGAACATCTGTCTTGGCAAAAAAGACTTTCGGGAGCGGAATAACTGCAACTCCGGTGAAGGGCGGCTTACAGCTGTCCCTTACTCGCGAGTCGATCTGTTCTATAAGATTGGTCTCGCTTTCAGGGCGGACATTAAGCCGGATCGAAACCGGCGAATTATCTGCCGGTGCTCATCGGATCGGATTACCGAACTTGGCGTCAGGCATCTATGTGCTAAGTGTTAAAACGGGCATCGGAAATTTCGAGAAAACGATGATGATCGATAAATAATCAGACATGAAAAGTAATTACCGTTTTGTAAAGGAGAAATCATGAACAGAATCGTAGCAACCTTGTTGATCGCAGGGCTCGGCATCTTTGCGGCAAATGCGGCGGTGAAAAATGTGCTGCTCGAAACACCAACGAGCAACGGCTGACACGCTTGTCCGCGGGGTCCGCAGGTTACGGCCGAATTTTTTGTCGAGCATCCTGAACTGAAAGATCGTTTCTTTGTAGTGGAAATGCACGTCAACACGCCTATGAGTGATGACACACAGCCAATGGAGCCGATGTATCAGGCGTGTCCGAATGTGGTGAACCAGTTTTCAGGTAATCCGGCGAACTGTTTTGGCGCCAGTGCATCAATTGACTTCTATGCAAACAGATCAAAGCCCGGATACAAATATTCCAACGTGGTGCCACTTCCGTCATCGGTCGATTCGCTGATGACTCGCAGCCTGTTTGACATCGAGTCGCCAGCCGCTGTCAGCCTTGAAAACAGCTACGATGCAGCGAGTGGAAACGTGAGCGGAACTATTCATGTGAAGTTTGATTCGAGTGTTCCATCTGGCGATTATCGCGTCGGGCTGTATGTAATAGAAGACAGTATTCATGGGCCTGGAAACGATGCGCCTGGGAACTTTTATCAATCGAGTGATTGGGTCTCAGGAACCTACGACATGGACTACTATTTCCCTGATGTGCTCAGGGCCGAAGTGATGAATGACGATTTCTGGGGCAAGGCTGGACTCCTTCCATCAACGCCGGAAATTGGTACCGATTATGCCGTGCCTTTTGCCTACAGCTTGCCTGCTCTGTACTACGACATAGCGCCCAAGCCGGAGCACATGAAGCTCATTGCATTTGTCACATCATACACGGATTTCGCAAACGGATCGGTGGTCAATTCCGCATCTGTCAAGTACACCGAAACCACGACCCCGATAAGATGTGAGGCACGATTGCCGGATGCGATGAATATGCGTGTCTGCTTTACAAAAGGGAATGCCGTTCTGAATTTTTCGGCACCTGCGACAGTCGGTTCGGAGCTTCGGCTTTTCACTGCTTCGGGGGAAAACATTTTGCGCTCTGATGTAAAACCGGGGACAAAATCTTTTCAGCTCGGACATCTTTCATCGGGCTGCTACTTTGCTAAACTGATAAACGGAACTCGGACAATTAGTGCGGGGCTTATCATTCCGTAGTGACCTTCCTTCCTACGGTTTGATAACGAGCGGGACGTGGAGATTTATTGCTCCACGTCCCGTTTTTTTTTTGCGCTCAAAATCCCTCCACCTTATGAAAG
>CAIOZP010000726.1 GCA_903862805.1 uncultured Fibrobacterota bacterium | reverse complement strand
CCATCGCCACGATGCGGGTTGAGATCGCCACGATGCGGGTTGAGATCGCCACGATGTGGGTTGAGATCGCCACGATGCGGGTTGAGATCGCCACGATGCGGGTTGCCATCGCCACGATGCGGGTCGCCATCGCCACGATGCGGGTCGCCATCGCCATAGTGCGGGTTGACATCGCCACACTCAGAAAATAACAAAACAGCCCCGCGACATTCCCGCAGAGCTGTTTTCATTTCAACAACCTGAATAATCACCTATTAAAACAACAAAAAGAATCCATTCACAAAGTAAATCACACCTACTACACCCAAAACCAATCCAAGATTCCATATTAGTGGACGTTTCATCAGCGCGGCTATGGAAGAAAGCACAATCGCAAGCTGCAAAAAGATCACAGCCATTCCAAATGCGCCGGAATGTTTCTTGCAGTCATCACGAATGGTTTCGAAATTCGCGGCCTTCGCCTTGATACTGTCTTTCTCGGCGCTGTACTTGGCGATCTTTGAATCATATTCGGCAAGTTTCTTTTTATATGCGGCAGTCACCGAAGTATCTGCCTGTTTCAGTGTCTTTGTGTCGAGTTCAAGACGATCTTTGGCGACGTCGTAGAGATAGCCTTTCACACTCTTCGACTCGAAATACGCCCACTGATCCGAGGCTAAGGACTGGTTCATTATCGACTTGGTCGAATAACCGCCACCTTTGAATGTCGCGAGTGTCGCGCACAAAGCGAGAATAACTGTCGAAAGCGCGAGCCAGTTGAGCCATGGTTCTTTTTTGTCGGTACTGTCTGCCATATTTCCTCATTGCTTCAAAATGAACATCTGTCTATACACGGTAAAATACGAAACGTCAATGGATGATTCAATCCCGGACATCATACCCTTAAATGATCGAACCAATCTTGTGTAATCGCCGTTTCCACGCCTTCGTCATTCTTGAGGATCACATTGCCAGAACCGCTGACAACGGTGCCGATACAGCTTGCCGCAACTCTTATCGAGGCAGGATCAAAATCGGCGTGGGCGGTGAAAAGCAGCTCGTAGTCTTCGCCTCCGTAAAGGGCGAAGTGATCCGGCTGTTTGTGCTTTAATTGACAAAAGTGAACCAACTCCGGCAGATAAAGACTGTGCGGAAGCTGTAAAACAATGGCGCAATTCGATGCCCTTGCAATCGAGACAGATTCCTTTGCGATGCCGTCGGAGACATCTATCATTGAATGAACAGCTTTCTCTGAGGCAAGTGCGCGACCTTCGGCAATGCGGGCCATCGGCGATATGTGAGCATTGAGAAGATCGGAATATCCTCGCGGAACGAGATCGATTAGGCTGTATTCCTGAAGCAGAGCAAGTCCGGCACCGCTGCATCCGGGTGTTCCGGTGACCCATACTTTGTCGCCCGGCATCGCGCCGTTTCTGTAAAGAAGTCTGTCGGATTTTCCGGCACGACCGGTCATTGTTACGGAAATCATCCAGCACGGCCCTGCGGAGAGATCACCGCCGAGCACTGGAATATCAAGCCTTTTGCATGATTTCTGAATGCCGCAGTACAAAAGTTGAATGTCGTTTTCCGGATTTGATTTTTTCGGGAAAACAATCTGGACAATCGCTGAATCGGGTACTGCTCCCATCGCAGCACAGTCGCTCGCATTGACTTGGATCGCCTTCTCTCCCACACTGTCAAGCGAAACCCAGTCGAGCCGGAAATCGATATTCTCGACAAGCGTATCTCCGGTGTAAACGAGCTGTTCACCTTTCTGGCAAACCCGAACAGCGGCATCATCACCAATACCCAAAGGGAACCGAAGCGACTTCTCCCAATTGCAAAGCGGCTTAATGGAATTTATCAGTGAATTTTCATCGTGATCCGGCATGTCTATCCCTGAATGGAAAAAAGTATTTTTCGGCGCAAAACGAAAATATCAAATTCCATTTGGAGGAACAATGAAACTCGAATTCAAAAACCAGGGCGGCGCAATTGTCGGAGTCGGTTCGGCTCTTGTTGACATGCTGATTCAGGAGTCCGACGACTTCGTTAATGCAACCGGTGCGGCAAAAGGCGGAATGACGTATATCGAAGTAGCGCAGATTGACGACCTTCTGGCAAAGGCGACGACAGAGGCTGCGATGGTTCCGGGCGGATCGGCCTGCAACACGATCGTCGGTGCTGCACAGCTTCATGCCGATGCGCGCTTCATAGGCAAACGTGGCGATGATTCTGTCGGTAAATTTTTCGAAGATAAGCTTGCCGCCAGCGGAGTCAAACCAATGCTTGAACTAAGCAAAACGCCAACAGGCCGGGTTCTTACAATCATCACGCCAGATTCACAGCGTACCATGTACCCGAATCTCGGTGCATCGGGCGAAATGCTTCCCGCCGAATTGACAGATGCCAAGTTCAAAGACGCAGCGATTGTTCATATCGAAGGTTATTTACTGTTCAACAAGGATCTTTTCATAGCTTCGCTTCAGGCTGCCCGCAAGGCCGGTGCCCTTGTTTCACTCGACATGGCGAGCTTCACCGTTGTTGAAGTCTGCCGTGAAACAATTCTCGAAGTCGCCGGAAAGTATGTAGATATTCTCATCGCCAACGAAGATGAAGCCCGTGTTTACACCGGCACATCCAACGAAGAAGAAGCTCTTCAAATCCTCGGCAAAAACGTTCCGGTTGCAGTTCTCAAGCAGGGACGCCGCGGCAGTATGATCCTTTCCGAAGGCAAGGTAACGCAAATTCCGATTGCAGGCGACGGCTCGGCGATCGACACAACAGGTGCAGGTGATCTGTGGGCCGCCGGATTCCTCTACGGCCTTTCACGCGGATGGGACGTTGCAAAGTCCGGCGAGCTGGCATCACGCTGCGGCGCCGAGGTCTGCAAGGTCGTCGGCGCACATGTACCAGATGCAGTGTGGAGCAGCATCCGATCCGACTTTAAGATCGCTTGAACATAATCCTGTTTTTCGTGCATGATGATTTATGATTGTGCTATATTCAAAAACGGTGCTGACTCTATGTCGGCTATGTCAAACAGAAACAAAGGAGCTCAAATCGTGAGAGCAGTCCTATTGACTACGGTCTTGTTGGCGGCGATACTCGCTTCCTGCGCCAGTCAGTATCCGGCGATGTTGCAGCAGTCAACACTCGATGCGACACAAATGAAAACTTATGCAAACAGCAAAGCGCCCAAAGCACCAATGGTACTGCAAGGCGATTCGCTTTACGCGGCAGCACAGGTACTGGCCGCTGCCGGCAAAACCGAGGAAGCCTACTACCTTATGGATAAAGCGGCTCTTACCTACAAGCTTGCTTCATCGCTGATCGATGCCGATGAAAACAAAGCACAGGCAGATGCGCTCCGCAAGGCTTTGGCCAAAGTACAGGATCAGCTCAATGCATACCAGAAGGTTTTACAGGAAGTTGAGGCCGTAAAATGAAGTTGAAGTCCCCGCTGATCTTTATTGTATCTGCCGTTGCAATGCTTCAAGCCGCACCGGCCAAGCCGATGACTACGCTTGATGCGCTTAAATCGTATGCAAATGCAGCCTATGCTAAATTTGACAAGTCCGCTGGTTCTGTTTATCAATCACTATATTTTGATGCACTTGTCAGAATCGATGAGGCTCATGCGATCATCGACAAGAAACCTCAGTCACCCGAGGCCATTGCGGCATTCAATGCTTGTTCGCTTTCTGTCGAAGCAGCTGTGGTGCAATTGTCAAACGGTAACTCGGTCCGTGAAGCACTGGCATTGCAGAAGCAAACATCGGCAACGCTTGACAGCATCAACAGAATTCACGAAAAAATTGCTACTATCGAAAAATCCAATTCCGCAAAACTGAAAAGCGATCTCGATTCGGCAAACGTGAAATCCAGCGCATTCAAAGACGAAGCTGACAGGCTTAAAGCCGAAGCCGACAAGATGCGTGCCGAAGCTGACAAGAAGTTCTCCGAGCTGCAAAGTTCACTGATAAAAGTTAGTAACGATGCACGCGGAACTATCATCTCAATGTCAGACATCCTTTTCGAGACAGGCAAAGCCGATTTAACCCCGGATCTCAAAACAAGCCTCGCAAAGATCGCCGGAATCCTGATCGTATTCAAAACCTCAAATGTTGCCGTTGAAGGTCATACCGACAATCAGGGTTCTGCTGATTTCAATCAGAAGCTTTCTGAAATGCGTGCGCAGAATGTCATGAATTTCCTTGTGGCGCAAGGCGTTGACGCATCGCGACTGAGTTACCAGGGATTCGGCTTCTCCAAGCCCATTGCCGACAACGCCACCAAAGATGGCCGTCAGAAAAACCGTCGCGTTGATCTGGTCGTTCAGGAAATTAAAAACTGAGCCAGTGTTATTGCTTAAAGGGGCTGTCTCAATGCTCGGGACAGCCCCTTTTCATATAGGCTAATGTGAAAATTTTATTCCAGTAAATCAGCATGTCTCTATTCACTTTCATAGTACATTATTCAGGAAAAATATGTCCAAACAGTAAGATAAGCACTCCTTTTTTATCTCCAAATTACCCGATAAACAACGATTTCATATTTCTTCCTCAAAAAATGCATAAATCCGTTCAAAAGGTTTCATCAAATCAAAATGTACAGCTCAATTTTTATGTATGTAAAAATGCCCGATTGCTTATGAAATTTGCCCAATATCGAAGGCGAGAAAACATGTTCCAAAAATCAATCGAAATATTTGCCTGCAGTTTTGCATGGAATTATTTTGTGTCGGGTGTTGTAGGATATTTGTGCAACATTGTGTTGACAACTTAAATATTCTACTGTTTAAACAAGTGTGGATAACCTATTGAAACATCTGTCTTTTTTTTCAATCCGATTAATTTCCATGCGTTGCTTTACTTTAATAAACAACAGGTTATCATATACAACCGAAGGTTTTCTACCCGTTTACAAATGTCTGTATTCCAACTACAAAATGTTGATAACCCTTACGCATAATTTAATGTTGACAACATGTTAAACAGCATTCGTGTATTAGAATCATCAACGGGTTTTTCTTCCTGGGCAAAATGCCAATCATGGATAGAAAAAAACGCCGGCAGCCAATACTTTGAAACTTGGTTCAGAAAATCAGACCTCAGGATTTCTGATTCAGGGATAGCGATAGTTGAGGTACCAAACTCATTTATTGCCGCTTTTATTGAAGCAAATTTTAAAGAACTTGTTATTCAGTCCATCACCGCCTGTATTGACCCCAAAATCACTGTCGTTCGTTTTGAAGCAGTGGAGAAAGACTGGAAGATTCTCCCGCCTATTATCGATTCTGTTGCTCAAAAAGCGGTGGAACGTTTTTCTTCGCCGAAGGTAGAAGGTGTTTCTGTTTCAGAGAGGTATAGTCCGCCCAAAAATCTACCAGCCTATTTTAACCCGCTTTACACGTTTGATTCTTTTGTTGCTGGAGATAACAACAATTTTGCGCGATCGGCTTGTTTGGCAGTAGCAGAGAGGCCAGGAAACACAAAATTTAATCCCTTAACGATTTTCGGTAGCACAGGACTTGGGAAAACTCACTTGCTGCATGCTATAGGAAATTTCGCTCAGTCTCTTGATACCGCTGAGCGGGTTGTTTACATGACAAGCCAAGAGTTTACGAAAAAATTTCAAGCTAATATGCAGGAAAACAAGGATTATCTCTCTTTTACCAAACAATTTGTTGGTGTAGATATCCTTATGATCGATGATGTTCAGTTTTTTGCCAAAAAACCCGGTACTCAAAAGGCTTTTTACGAGATTTTCTCCGAACTTCTTTCCCACAAGAAACAAATTGTTCTGACATCAGACTGTCAGCCCAAAGATATTCCCGACATGATGGACTCCCTTATTTCGCGATTTGAAGGTGGTCTTACATTTGATATTCGCCCCCCCTCACTCGAAACCAGAATCGCAATACTGCGCAAAAAATCTCATTCTGATGGAATCGCTCTTCCAGACGATGTTGTCCAATATATAGCATCTGCTGTAACTGGTAACGTAAGAGAGCTTGAAGGAATATTAATTAGATTAATAGCGTCCGCTTCTTTCACGGGAAAAGATCTTTCAATCGATACGGCAAGAGAGATTTTCGGTGTTTCATCATCGGAATCAGGTCAAAGAATTACAACTGTGCTCATTGAAGAAAAAACCGCGGAACATTTCGGCATTCAAGCAGCGCAACTGAAGGCTGATTCCAGAAGAAGAGATGTCACTTTGCCTCGCAATATCGCACTTTTCCTTTGCAAAAAACACACAAAGCAGTCTCTAAGGACAATCGGCCTACACTTTGGAAGAGACTATTCAACAGTGATATATGCATGCAAAAAAGTTGAAAGTGATATGCAAAAGTGCCCTGAAATACAAAAGCATATTTCTGCTATCGAAGATCTTCTAAACGTTATCTGAAATCTTTTTTGAACCGTTGCCTGTCCCCAAAAGGTTGATCACAATAAAGCGACAGTGCAGATATAGATAAGTCCAGTCTTGAATCAGTAACAGAGAACAGCGTTGTGCCGTTGTCTCTTGTTACTGCAGTCTCACCGCGGCACTGACTCCATTTCCTGTGATAACATAAGAATTCCATGATACTGTTTTTGCCTTTAGCCATGGTTTTATCCCGGAATATCCATTAGACCTTAGTGTATCTCCGCGATTCTTTAACCGCCTTACGACTGTGTATTTTTCACCAATATCTCAACGAATATTACCTCAAAATCCGTATCGCAATTCGGCTCAAGGCCTCACGAATCTACATCCACGTCCTAACGGGCAATCTTGGTTCATACATTCTATAGAGTGCAGGTTGTATTTTCGTGGCTATTGAATTTTGATCTGCGGAGAACTGTGAGAATATTCTGTTTGTACAGTCGCATCCTTGTTGCGGCAGCACTCATGATACTGCTTTCTATGGCCGGATGCGCTCATACCGGTGCAGCTCAGAACTCGGCCGGCAGAGTCGATCAAGGTGTTAAAAAAAATCATGCCGAACATAATACAGGTGTGACATCATCAGACTCGTCTGGTTCATCCGACAGTATTTCCGAGGAAACGGCGCCATCGGACAGCTCTGATGCGTCGTGTATCGACAGCTCCGAACAAATCTTAGCTACTCCGGAAAACGCCGATTCCCTTTTGACAAGAGTTATTTTCTTTTGCAACAGCGGCGACTACGAAGCCGCCAACAGGATCGCACAAAGTGTCATCGAAATGTATACGAGTGAAATGTCGCAGGATTCGTCTGCCGACACTGCAGTCATAAATAAGATCGCCGACATCTATTCACAGCGTTTCCCGCAAAACTATATCGACAGTATTCCGCCGGAAATATCGGCGCAGGTTTTCAGGCATCAGCTTCTTTCGGCGATGGACACAATGGCTTTTACCGAAGGCGACTCCCTTTTCAATGCCGAACACAACTGCGCCAATGGCGAGCCTTTCAATGTTCCGATCGTGATCAACCGTCAGGTTCAGACCGTGCTGTATTATCTCGCAGTGCGGAAACCCGACATGGTTCAGAATATTCTCAATCGTGCCGAATTTTATCTGCCGCTGTTCCAGAAAATGTTCACCGATGCCGGACTCCCATCCGACCTTGCGTACCTGCCAATGCTCGAAAGCGCATTCAACCCGAAGGCGTATTCCTGTGCGCACGCTTCGGGGCTATGGCAGTTCATTCCTTACACCGGGCAACTTTACGGACTGCGAATTGATGCCTGTGTTGACGAACGCCGTGATCCGGTCAAGTCAACCAAAGCTGCCATCGCCTACCTCTCTAAACTCTATGCGGAGTTCAGCGACTGGCACCTGTCTTTAGCTGCTTACAACTGCGGTGAAAATGGTGTCGAGCGGGCAATTACCAAAGCCGGACCGCGCGATTATTGG
>CAIOZP010000725.1 GCA_903862805.1 uncultured Fibrobacterota bacterium | reverse complement strand
GAATTGGTAAACGGATCGAGAAAATCTGGGCCGGAATCAAGGATTTCAAATCCGTTCTGTCTAAGCACTTTGCATAATGCCGTTGGCGAAAAATGCGAAAGATGAATTTCGTCTATTTCGTTGGGGTTGAGGGCACTTATGCCCAGCTCCGCGAAGCGGCGATATTTTTTGACACCGATTTTACCAAGGATTGACGGGATGATTCTGCGCATTGAATATGGCGCTTCGTTGGGAAGCGATATGTGCAAAAGGCCGCCAGTTTTTATCAACAGACTGACTTTCTCGATGGTTTTTTTCGGCCATAGAAAGTGTTCCATTGTCTGAAACATCGTGACCACATCGAAGGATGCTTTGTCAAGAACGACATCTTCGAACGGGCCGCACATAAGGTTCAGGCCGAAGCGATCTTTTGCGACCTTGACTCCTTCATCACTCAGCTCGGTTCCAGTGCAGTCGAAGTGATGAGTTACCTCTTTGAGAAAAGTTCCGACACCTGCACCTACATCAAGCAGCTTTGAACCTTTGATTGCAAGACCACAAAGATAGTCGCGCTTTTTCAGCCAGTATTGGTGCATCGGCTCGGGTTCTGCCGCGCACATATCGTATTTGCCTTGACGAGAATAGAACCGTGCAATGGAATCGAGGTCGGGGCGCGGCGAATCAAACAGATGTCCGCACTCAAGACATCGGCAGATTCTTTTTTTGTCGGAGATGATTTTTATTTTCGGGGATCCGCACAGTATGCATTCACTAACTGTTTCGAGATGGAACACCATCAGACGCTCCTTATCGGGACGATAAAAATAGTGCGATTTCGGATCATGATTTTTTTCGACACCGTTCCTCCGCAGAAGACAGGGCAGATGTTTTCCGTCACAAATCTTCGGTGCAAAAATAGTCTTTACCGATTGATTGAGGCAAAGAGTGGAAATACCGGGAAGGATTAGATGCTCAAGAAAAATCTCCAACTTGTTTTAATTGTAATTAAAACTTTTGGCAAAAGTGCGCATTGTTTTAATCATACATCAAACAGGCATGCTTGCGTTTGGTGTCTTATCATATCGAACTGTAAAAAAACTTTCTCGCTCAACTCCATCATCTCTGCCCGATCGTATTTTCTCTTCATGAAAATCAGCTTCGGTAAATACATATGAGCTATCAGGTATTCGCCCGCAAGTGGCGACCGCAGACCTTCGACGACGTGGTTGGACAGGAGCATATTACCTCCACACTGCGTCGTGCCATTGAGAAGAATCGTGTGGCGCATGCGTACATTTTTACCGGCACACGCGGTGTCGGCAAAACCACGACGGCGCGAATTCTTTCCCGTGCACTCAACTGCGAAAAAGGGCCGACGCCCGATCCTTGCGGCGAGTGCGAATCGTGCAAGAGCATTCTTTCGGGTAGCAATTTCGATGTGGTCGAGATCGACGGCGCGAGCAACAACAGCGTCGATGACATCCGCAGTCTGCGTGACAATATCGGCTATACTTCTATGGGCGGAAAGTACCGGATATTTCTGATTGATGAAGTACATATGCTCACGAAAGCCGCGTTCAATGCGCTTCTCAAAACCCTTGAGGAACCGCCGCCGAATGTGATTTTCATTTTAGCCACGACCGAGCCGCAGAAGATTCCAGACACGATTCACTCGCGTTGCCAGCGCTACGATTTTCGCCGCATTTCGGCGGAGCAGATTGCCGGCCAGCTTGAGAAAATCTGCAAGAGCGAAAACATTGTTTACGAAAAAAACGGTTTGCTTGTCGTAGCACGAAAGGCCGATGGATCAATGCGAGATTCACTTTCGCTGCTCGATCAGGTCTATGCATTCTGCCGTGATGGCATCAAAGAAAAAGACATCCGCTCAGTTCTGGGCCTTGTCGAAAATGAAATTTATCGCGACATCGTCGAATCGGTTCTCGAAAAGAATCCGCTCGTTGCACTTAGGTCTGTCGAAGATATTCTCAATCGCGGATTCGATCTGTCGGAGTTTATCACCGGCTTTCAGGAATTTCTGCGCGACATGCTTCTTTTTCGTTTGCCAGGCGCCCGAGCCACTGCGGGCGAGGAACTTTCGCCGGAAGCCACGGCCGCAATGGACAATCTCTGCAACAGATTCTCCGAAGGGGATTTGTTGAGAATGGTCGAACTGATTCGCCAGACCGAGGCTTCGCTTCGATGGAGTTCATTCCCTCGTTTCGCGGTTGAGAGTGCGCTTCTCAAGATGGTTTATATGGACAGTTCGGTTTCGGTACAGCAGCTTATAGCCTCGCTGGGCAGCGGCGGCGGGTCTCCGCTACTTCCTGAAATTCACCTGACCACTTCTGTGGATTCCAAAAAAAAATAAACAGGTTTCGACATCATCACAAAATGCTCCGCTGACTTCTTATGAGCTGGATTCAACAGATGATGAACCGCAAGCAGATAAGATCGAAGTTCTTCGCGAGGATTCGTCTTCGGTTCTGCAAAAGACGGTGCCTGCCTCAATAGAAACAACATCTTCTGATGAAGAAGAACCCGACTCATATCCATCATCAACAAGAAATTCTTTCCCGCCCGATACACAGGCGTTCTGGAAATCATTTCTGAAAATTTTCGAGAAGAATGAATCGTTTCTGGCGGTCTTTCTTGCTCAGGCAAAGGCTGAGTTGACGGATGATTCCTGCATAGTGACATTCGCCAATGATGCAGCTTTTCAATATCAGCAGATCTCCAAAAAAGATCACGTTGACAAAGTGCGAAATTCCTTTTCGGCATTTGCCGGGCGCGCGATAAAGCTTGAGCTGTTGCTTGACAAAACGGCAACGACAGAGTCGCCTGTACACGAAGAGGCCGTTGCTGTTGTGCAAAAAACGCGACGGGCCAACAGGTACGATCTGGAAGCAGACATAGAAAAGGAACCTGTGATCAAGGTTGTGTTTGAACAGTTCGACGGGGAGTTAATGGAATAAAAAAAGACTCCGCACTTTTTGCACGGAGTCTTTGAATCGCGTCAATCAAAGAAAACTCAGAACGCTATTTGCCCCAGCCCGAGAAAATGTTGTCAAGCTGACCCATCACATCATCGCCTGTGACGAGATCGCTTTCCGAGGCCTTGGCAGCTGCAGCATCCTGTTGGGTTTTGGCCATTCGGCGTACATCCTGAAACGAAAACTCCTGAGTAGCTTCAGCATCATAGTTTGGAAATGCCACTGGCGCCGGTGCTGGTTTGGCAGGAACGACCGCAGGTGCTGGTGTTACCGGTTCAAAGTTGAAAGAGTCGTCGGAGGCTGTTTTTGATGCAAACGGAACCGGATCGTTTCCGACCGTTTCATTGGCCATTGCGGTGGAGAAATCCATCACTTGTGTCTGCATCGAAACAAGGCCCGGAAGATCGTGAAGTTCGACCTTTGGTGCCGGTGGTGGCGGCGGAGAAACCTCGGACTGGCGGGTGATCGAAGCCTCGAAGGCATATTCTTCAGGACTGGATTCGTCTATTGTAAATTCAGGGGCGATTATTTCCGGCTCTGGTTCAGGAATGGCCTTGGCAAATTCGATTGGTTCAAATTCAACAGGTGCTGGCGGCGGAACAAACTCTTCTGTGGCAACAAATGCCGGCTCGATGATTTGTGTAACAGCGGCAGCCGGTTCTGGACTTGCCGCGAAAAACGGCTCCGGTACTGGCGCGGCAATCGGCTCGATCGGCTTGACTGATGCAACAACCGGAACCGGTTTTGCTACTGGAAGAGGAACGATTCCTTCTGCACTTAGCAACGCTTTCTTGTCATCAAGGAAACGTTCGATATGCTTGACAAAATAATAGTCGAGCGTGTCGGAGTTTTCGGTGATCGTTTCCGAAATTTCATCGAGCTTCGAGAACACCGTGTCGCGAAGAGCGGCAAGGCTTATTCGGGAAAGCTTGTAAGACGAAATGCCGCTGTCGACTGCGGAGCAAAGTTTACCGACGCTGCGCACGATCTCGTGACGGGCTTTCTCTTTGGCTTCCTGCCGCCGGTTCTGGATGAAGTTGAGCAGGATGAATGCTCCGCCGCTGGCGATGGCTCCGATTACGAATGATAACACGTTCCCGATCAGGCTTTCCATTTCGAATCCTTTTGCAACCTGTTCATACTCAAAGTCAGGGAGGACTTTTGCAATATAAATTTTTCCCGCGAAAATGTACGCGGAATTTCAATCAGGACCACCGCTGACATTTTTGACTGCTTTAGCTGTCTCGTCGTAAACGCTTCGGAATCTTTCAAATGTACTTCGATTTGTCCAGAAGGCCATGCGGATGTCGTAAGTGTCAAACTTGTAAAAATACTCCGCAAAACGGTATGCGCCGACGCTGTACTCCCATCGGATCGGACCGCCGGAGCCTGGTTCGATCACGGTCATTTCCGAGTCGTCGTTGACTTCGCGCCTGTTTGCCTTGCGAACCCCTTCGGCATATTCGCTTACCGTCATGTTCGCATTTTCGACGATGCACCGAACGGCCTGATTGCCATCGGCGGTGACGCCGGAGAAGAGCAGATCCGATCCGAACAGACCGAGGCTTCTTGCAAAAGATCGCGCGCTGCGGTTCATTTTTCGCGGATCGGTTTCGATGCGCCATTTCCCGGGGAAGCGAACCGTCATGCCTATGTCGTAGTTCTTGTAAAAGCAATCGCGATCGACGTAAAGGCCGTCGTAACGCGGCGGCGGCGTGCAGTTCATTGCGAAAAGAATCACGACGGTGACAGGAATTCGAAACGAAAATTTCATCGGGATCTATCTTTGCATGTTGACAAAATGCGAATCAGTACGGATTGTCGGACGACCGGCGTTGCTGCACGTTTCTCTCGATGTTGGCACCGAGCACCCGAAGCCGCTCGTCGATGTTTTCGTAGCCGCGGTCGATCTGTGAAATATTGTGGATCACGCTCGTTCCCTGCGCCGCAAGCGCGGCAATCAGAAGCGCCATGCCGGCACGGATGTCGGGCGAGCTGATTCTCGATCCGTAAAGCGTCGATGGCCCCGCCACAACAGCGCGATGCGGATCACAAAGAACAATCTGTGCGCCCATGCCGATAAGGGTGTCGACAAAAAACAGACGCGACTCAAAAAGCTTTTCGTGGATAAGGCACATTCCCTTCGCCTGCGTGGCCGTCACGACCATGATCGAGGTGAGGTCGGCGGGAAAGCCTGGCCAGGTCGAGTCTTCTATGCGCGGAATGGAACTGCCAAGGTCGCGCTTTATCTCCATCGACTGATTGGCCGGAATACGGATCGTGCGCGAGGCATGATCGGTATCGACATCGATTCCGAGTCTGCTGAACTGCAAAAGCGTCATGCGCATGTGGTCGGTATCGACGTTGCTTAGTGTAAGCTCGCTGCCTGTACATGCCGCAAGCGAAATGAAAGAACCCGCCTCGATGTGGTCGCTGCCGCAGGTGTGTTCGGTGTCGGAGAAGGACTGGCGGCCGTGAACGATCAGCACGTTTGATCCGATGCCCTCGACGGACACTCCCATTTTTTGCAGGAAGTGGCAAAGCCCCTGAACGTGCGGCTCGCAGGCGGCGTTCGAAATGCGCGTGATTCCCTGCGCACCGGCGGCGGCGATCAATGCGTTTTCGGTTCCGGTAACCGAGGCTTCGTCGAGATGAATGTCGGCGCCCTTGAGTCCTTTGTCGGCTTCGAGTACGTAGCAGAAATGATTCAGCCCGTCTTCCTCGTTGAGCAGCATGGCGGTCGAAAGCTTCGCGCCGAGTTTTTCAAAAACGAGGAAGTGCGTGTCGAGGCGGCGACGGCCGATCGTATCGCCGCCGGGCTGCGGTATCACGGCGCGGCCGGTTCTGGCAAGCAGAGTCGATGCAAATAAAATTGATCCTCTGATCTTCGAAGACAGTCCGAGCGGCAGAGTTGATGTCGTGATCTTTGGTGCTGCGATGGTGACGCGGCCATCGACAAGCGGTGACATTTCCGCACCGAGCGCGGCGGCAATCGAAAGCATTCCACGTACATCACCGATGTCGGGAATGTTCTTTAGAACAACCATCCGGTTGCACAGAAGCGCGGCGGCAACGAGCGGCAGTGCCTCGTTCTTGTTGCCCGCAATCTTCACCGATCCCGACAGTTTGTTTCCGCCAATTACTGTGAAACTCATTTCGATCCCGATTCCCGTTTTG
>CAIOZP010000724.1 GCA_903862805.1 uncultured Fibrobacterota bacterium | reverse complement strand
GTTGTAAGTTTCTTCAGAGTGGACATCATTGTGGTGGAATTGGTAACCATAGGCGGAGCCGGTGAAATGGCAAAGACATATTTGCCGGTCGGGATCTGACCTATCCTGAAACCTTTTCCTGTGTCCTGTCGGTTCATCATGCTGTTTCTGTTGTTCCACAGTGCGCCCTTTACGGTAAGTGGCGAAGGAATCATTTGTGCGGTTCCGTATGTCCACGTAGTACTGTCTGTTGTGACACTGCCACTGACATTTCCGCTGATCACACCACCAGCATGCATGATAATCGTGCTGTCGAGATAACAGATCGGCGTACTCAGCTTTGTGGTAACGCTTGGAGTCATAGAGCTGTTCCAGTAATATCCGCTGTCATCCCATGCATAGACAAAGAAAGTTCCTGCGGGGACTCCGTATGCTGTGAACTGGCCGTTGGAATTGGTATAGGCTTCCTTCATGATCAGTGGCCCCGACTTTGTAATATCGGGATTAACCTGAATGTGAATGTTGTTGATCGGAACACCGAGGCTGTCTTTGACGATACCCATGATCTGCACACCGCGCTTCATCTGGAAATCGACACGGTGCATACCTGTATCGGCGGCGCTAATAATGAGCAGACCGGCGCTGTCAGCCGTTGTTCCGGCGGGATAGAAGGTCGTCATGTAGTCGGCGCTATCAGTATATGCGAACAAGCGATATGATCCGACCGGAATAGTTCCGGTATTGAATCCACCGAGGCTGTCGCTTGTCAGAATGTACAGCACGGATACCGATTTATTGTTGAACACCGCCGAAGCCGCAGGCCAATAGGAGTTCGAATTTTGGATTGCCACCCGTGCCTTGGGAAGCGGAACACCGTCAGCATAGACAATGCCCTTTATATAAGGATTTGTGACCTGCGGCTTGTTAAATCGGATAGTGAAAGGTGCATTGTAGGAAAGACTGCCAGGATCAGTTGCCCTGATCGTAATCGGCATTGAATCGGGAAGGTTCGCCGGAATCACAACGGAATTTTCCAGAAGATTGCCAACGATCTTGAAATAGGATGAAAACGTTCCGCTCATTATCGTGGTTAGGCAGGAATCTCCGTCAGGATCCATCACCAGCAGCGAACCGATCACGGTTCCGGCCGGCAATCCGAAGGTTGTGGTATTTGACGAAATAGTGATGCTTGTCGGAGCGCGGTTGACCTTTGTCAGATGAATCATGAAGGTCTTCAGAACCGATAGCCCGCCGGCATCGGTTGAGCGGATATTTAACGGAAATGAATCACTCATTGACGTCGGCAGCATGATCGCATTTTGAAGGATATTGCCGACGATCCTGAATTTGGAACTCATGCTTGTATCGGCAAAGGAATATGTCCAACTGTCAAACATGGAATCTGGATCGATGGTCTTGAGCGTGCCTACAGCGGTTCCAATCGGACTGGTTGTTGTAATGACATTGGATGATAGCGCAATGTCGGTCGGCGGTCTGTTGCCTGACTTGTTTATTTTGACAGTGAGATATTTGTCGCAATACAAGCCGCCCAAATCTGTGACTCGGATCTTTACCTGCATCGAATCACTGGAGTTCAGAGGCATTACCATCGCATTTTGAAGAACACCATTTGTGATTTTGAACTTCGTTCCGTTGATCGAGTCGTTCACCGAATACGTCCAGCTGTCGAAAAGGGAATCCGCATCAATTGCCTTGAGCGTACCGATAGTTGTTCCTATCACAGAACCGGCGGTGATAAAGTTCGAGGAAAGTGTTATGCCGGTCGGCGCACTGTTTCCGCTTTTGTTCACCTTTACCGTGAAAATTTTGTCGGTCGTGGAACCGCAGGCATCAGTTGAGCGTATCTTGACTTTGAAAGAATCAACCGAGCTCATCGAGAACGCAATTTTGCTTTTGACAACGTTTCCAGAAATCTGAATAAAGCCTGCGCCTGTAGTATCAGGAATGATGTACGTCCATCTGTCGATCATAGAATCGGCATCGGTGGTTTTAAGTATGCCGATGGTTGTTCCGGCTGCTGCGCCGACCGCGATCAGATTTGCCGATAGGCCTATGCCGGTCGGTGCATGGTTAGTGCTTTTGCTTACCTTTGTCCAGCAAGTCGTATCAAAAATCCTCCCGCAGGTATCCTTGACTCTGATTTTTACACGGAAAGAATCGGGGGAATAAAACGGAATAACCACATTATTTTGAAGCATATTCCCGACGACTTTCAGGTATCCGCTTCCGGTGGTGTCTGCAAGTGAAAACGACCAGCTGTCGTAAAGCGAATCGGCATCGATTGCCTTGAGC
>CAIOZP010000723.1 GCA_903862805.1 uncultured Fibrobacterota bacterium | reverse complement strand
CTTCCGATATTCAGCTCGCTCTTCCTCATAGCAATCGCGGCAACCATGCTCGAAAGCGGCAGATTGCCATTCGGATCATTCATGGCTTTCAACGCGGCCTTCGGTTCGTTTATTTTGGGCATGACAGAACTCAGCCGCAGTATTACCAATTCGCTCGAAGTGATCGCACTTCACGAACGCACAAAACCGATCATAGATGCATCGCCGGAAAACCGCGAGATCAAAGCCGATCCCGGCATACTTCGCGGATCACTCTCGCTTGTCAAGGTATCGTTTCGTTACCGCAACGACGGCCCGCTTGTTTTGAAAGATGTCTCCATCAATGCCGAACCAGGTGAGTTTATCGCCTTGGTCGGCCCATCGGGCTGCGGCAAATCGACACTGCTTCGCCTGATGCTCGGCTTCGAACAAGCTGCCGAAGGCTCGGTAATGTACGACGGACTCGACACCGCCGCCCTCGACGTTTACAGTCTGCGAAGACAGTTCGGCGTTGTGCTTCAAAGCGGAAAACTCTTCACCGGCCCCATCTTCGAGAACGTCGCCGCAGGAAACATCATCACTCAGGACGAAGTCTGGGCGGCCTTGCGCCTCGCAGGTATCGAAGACGAAATCCGCAAAATGCCCATGCAGCTGCACACGATAGTCAACGACCGTGGAACAACCATCTCCGGCGGTCAGCGGCAAAGGCTTCTCATCGCCCGCGCCATCGTCCACCGTCCGCGCATCCTCTTCCTCGACGAAGCGACCAGCGCCCTCGATGCACGAACGCAGAAGGCCGTCAGCGACAGCATAAGGATTCTTGACGTAACGCGAATCGTGATCGCACACCGGCTATGCACCATCCGCGAAGCCGACCGGATCTATGTGCTTGACAAAGGCGAGATTGTCGAGACCGGAACCTACGATTCGCTGATGGCTTCGGGGAGTTTTTTCAGAGGACTTGTCGGAAGGCAGATCGTTTGATCCCTTGTCGATCTGTGCAGGGATCTTGAACAAGTTCGCTTCGATTTCCAGTTTGGCATCAATTCCCCGGTGTTTTGGTCTCCGACCTTGCGCGGGACGAAAATTCCTCCGGATTTTGCTCGCCGACATGGTTCCTGGAAGGAAAAGCCGAGGATTTTACTCCCCGACGCTCAGCGGGACGAAAATTCCTCGGCAAATCTGTCGCCGCCGATGCGCGGGGCCAAAGACGCTCGGGAATTTTGGATTTTCCGTATGGCGGAATGAAAGTTCCTCGGGATTTTTGGATTTTCCAGGCGGTGACGTGTAAAAAGCTCGGTAAAAGCCGGTTTTCACAAATCATGACATCAAATTCACGTTTTGATACAAGTCCGCTATAAAAAAACTTGACACCCCTCATTATTTTATTTACGCGGGTCGGTGATCCGTGTAAAAAAACAAACCTTTCAGGAGGACAGAATGAACAACGAAGTGATGATCGAGAGCGTCGAGATCAGCGAAGCAGAGCTTGCAATGGTCGTTGGTGGCGACGACTGGGAAGCCCGCATCCGCCGCTAATCAGTTGGCCGGATCATTTGATCCGGCCATTTTTCCCCTTGTACAGCTCGTTGGAGAATTCATGACAAACGAAACACGTGAACTGACCGAGATGGAGCTTGATTTGATCGTTGCAGGATATGCCGAAGTTCAGGCAGAACCTGTAGCCAATTAAGGGATATTTGTTTCTCAACTTTTTCTTTGGAGAATTTTATGACAAACGGAACACGCGAGCTTTCAGAGACCGAACTTGAACTGGTTTCCGGCGGACATGATGATTCCGGTGCCGAAGTCGGCAGAATGAACTGATTTCTGGTATTATCAATAATGGTTTCTAAATTTTTTCAAGAAGGAACATACATGAACAACGAAGTCGTGATCCAGAGCATCGAGATCAACGAAGCGGAACTTGCAATGGTTGTTGGTGGCTACACTACTTGGCCGACCAAACATTGATCTTTTATCAATCGAACCAATGAAAGAGATTATGATGACAAACGAGACACGCGAACTTTCCGAGATGGAACTTAATGCAGTCGTCGGCGGCAAGACCATGGGCGATTTCAACTGATCAAACAACTTTAAAAATAAGGAGTATCAAATGACAAACGAGACACGTGAACTTTCCGAACTTGAACTTGATGCGATTGTCGGTGGCTCAGCCCTCACTTTCGGCAGAGAAAAGTAGTCAGCGGATCCGGTATCGGAATAACCGATGCCGGTCTATGTTTTCAAACAAAAAATGGAGCTAAAGTGACAAACGAGGAACCCAACGTCAGCGTTGAACTTACCGAGATCGAGATGGAAAAGGTTTCCGGCGGACAGATTCATATCAGCTGGGAAACTCACGAGATAAAGGTCTGATCTGTCTATTTTTTATGGAAGATTCATGAACAAAGAAGAACTGCCATATTTATGTCGGTATAAAAAAGGAGTATCCATTGTTTCTCAAAAGATCAGGTCGTCAAGCGGGTTTTGTCAAGACTCTCTCGCCGGTAGTGTTGCTTATTGCTTCCTTCTCACCAGTTATTGCCCAGAGTCATTCCTCGATCAGCTCCGGCGCTGCGGCAAGTAATTCGACAGGAACCCTGTATTCTTCAATTGGGCAGGCAATAGTCCCGCAGAGTTTCGCATCGAACGGATCATCGCGTCTTGCCGAGGGCTTCCTTGCGGTACCGATTCTGCCACAGACTGTCACAACCGGCATTGATACGAGCGTGACCTACGGTAAATCCCCGGATTCCATATCTGGAGCCTCGGTCTGTTCCTCGGGAGACACGTCGGTTCTCAAGATCGGCACGATAGGCTCCGGCTCATCTGCAAAAACGGTATTCAGATACGTAGGATCGGGCAGCACCAAGATCTCGGCCTCGGCTCCCCAGCAATATCTCATGGCTGCTGCAAGCGTTTCTGTTCCACTCAGTGTTGCAAAGGCCCCGCTGGAGATTTCAGCCGATACCATTCAAAAGAAAACCGGAGATGCGGATCCGCCCTATGTCTATTCGTGCAATGGATTCGTGAATGGTGAAGATACATCGGTTCTCTCAACAAGGCCGAGTTTCAGCCGCGTGAGCGGAGAGACCGAGGGAACATACACAATCACCCCATCGGGTGCATCTGCAAAGAACTACGATATCACTTATGTTGACGGCGCTCTCGTCATATCCAACACCACCGAGGTGATCGCCGACTCCACACCTGTGAATGCGAATATGCAGGGACATAGCTTTGTTGCAGTTCAAAACCCGGTTTCGAGATCTTCCGGGCGGAAATTCGAATTCTGGGTTCAGGCTGCCGACGAGGCAAAGATCAAGGTACAAGTTTGCGATCCGCTGGGAAATGCCCTTTCCGGCCAAGAAGCCTCAACAACAAATGTTGGTGGACAGAAGATCCGACGCTTCACCTGGGATATGCGCAGAAGCGATGGCTCCATTGTTTCCCCCGGATCATTCCTTGCAGTGGCGAGTATTCTCAACGCAGATGGGACTCACGCTGTTCGTAAATGCATGATCGTTGTTACCAAGTAAGGTCTCGTAAGGTAATAATTCAAGAATTGAAATCTATCACAAGGGTTAATAAAATGATTCGTACAGGACATAAAGCACTTCTCGGGATGATTGCGGCTGCCGCAATCGTATCTGCTGCGACACTGGCACCGACCATGTCGTATCAGGGACTTCTAACAAACACCACCGGCGCCCCTCTCGCCGATGGATCTTATTCTGTAACCTTCCGCCTCTACAACGGATCGTCTGTTGTCTGGACAGAGATCCAGACCGTAGCGACAAAGAGCGGATTGTTTTCGGCGGCCCTCGGTTCTGTAACGCCTTTTGCCAATAACTTCTTCGCACAGAATCAGTCGCTTTCTTTATCGATTCAGGTGGGAAGCGGGACGGAATTTGCGAAGAGTGCTGTGGGATTTGGGGCATTTGCAGGGTTTGCGAATGTTGCAGATAGTTCGAGGACTGCGGCTCATGCGGGTATTGCGGATTCTGTG
>CAIOZP010000722.1 GCA_903862805.1 uncultured Fibrobacterota bacterium | reverse complement strand
GTTCCTGCGCCAAGTGTTGTAGTGTCGGTGAACGTGGTGTCGTATGTTGTTCCGATTCTCTCGAAGGATGTCGGGCTTCCCTGTTGCATTCTGTAAACAACAAAGTCGCGATGGTTGAAATACGTGCTCGAATCCCAGCTCACAACCGTGTGCGGACTTGCAAGTGTCCACGTCGCATTGATGCCAGTCACCAACGGAATACCGATGAAGGTCAGTACCAGAGTATCTGGCAAAGTATCTGGAGTTTGCGGAGTAATTCGAATTGTTTTGTATGTTGGAGCATACCGACCGGTTAAAGTTGACTGAAGCAAAACTGTGTAGGTTCCGTTTACAATGCTATCGAACTGGATCGTGCTCGACGCCGTCGTGTTGCTGAACAGATAGGTTCCAAGAATCTGCGCCGTGACGGTCTGCGGATCATCGCCGGTCTGCACCTTCACATGAATCGTGATCGCATGAACCATGTGCAAGGTGTCAACCACTTCTGTAAGAACCTTCTTCTTCCAAACAATCGAATCAGCAAAACCCGCAGAGGAACCATTTGAACACCAGAACGCAAAGATCGAATCTGCCTTCGATGTATCGGGCATGATAGTAACAATGCCGGCCGAGTCGGTAGTAAATGTGTCGATCGGATGACGCGTGGTGTCTTTGAACGCGAACATGCTGACCTTCACACCCTTCACCGGATTTCCCGCTCCGTCAACCACCGAGACCTTAACGCCGCTGTCGGTTTCGTCGGTCACGCCGGCGCTTTTGTTTGCGCACGATATGTACAGCACCGCCGATGCAAGAAGCGCCGTGCTTAAGACACTTTTTATGATAGACGTCATTTGATGCTCCCCTGCGAATACGGAAAGAGAACAAGCGCGAGCTGATAAATACGGTCGGCGGGATTTTCATCCTGCGTCGCGATCGTCGTCAGTTCATTGTTGAAACGGTCTATTGCACCAAGCACGCGCTTGTACGAATCTTCTGACAAAGTCATCAGGAGCGTTTTTACCCTCTGCCCGATTAGCGAATTGTTGATGATGGCCTTCTGCGCCATCTCAAGAATCTGTGTCTGGAACTGGAGGATCGCCTGATCCCGCATGAACGATCCGGTCGTGATCGACTTGCCGTTGGGCTTCCAGAAACCGTTCTCGTTGCGGGCAATGATGCCCAGATCAATCAGCAGTTTCTTCGAGGCATTCACTTCGGACTTGCTGATCTTGGGATAAGTCAGTCCCGCAAGATCCGCCCAGTTATCCGAAACATCCACAATGTCAAGAAGCGCACGAACAACGCAGTGATGCCAAGTTCTGTAGTAGTCGTAAGCCTTCGGATTGATCTGCGTCGCGCTGGGCTTGCTCATCGTGAGAAGCTGCTCAAACAAAATGTCTTTTTCGTTCGGGTCGTCAAATGCCTGATTGAAATTGACAAGCGTCCTGAAAAATTTCGTTTCGTCTGCGCTAAGGCCGAAAACCTTCGCCATAACCGGCGTCTTCAACGGCGAGAGAAACTTACCTTTCAGAACGTCCGAAAAATAACTTCTGCTATTGGGCAGACCAAGTTTTTTGCAGATCATCGATTTGGTGAACTCAGGGTCGCCGATGCTCAAAAAATCGAACATATCCGACAAATAGGTTCGGAAATTATTATAGTTGAACACATTCGGTCGTGCCGCGTTTTCTGCCTGTCTCTTCATTCTTGACCCCTTCCATGTAGTCGCCTTTCAACAATGCGAGCAGATGATTTCGGATTCGCACTTTGCTAAGATACATAAACCAGAAGAAAAGCCGTGTGCATTCCGATGAGAACAATCAGGACTTGTTGAATTTATGGTAAAGATTTTACGGGCATTTTCTCGATGATTTTTTAATGTTTGTTGACATAATGGGAAGTTGAGGCGTGCATTTTAGGGTGTGGGTTGATTGACAGAAGGAGAACTCAACCTTGCTCGATTATGATTAGTCGCAAGCTATTGTCACGCTTTTTCGTATATTCCACCGGAAGGGGAATGAACATGGATGATCAGAGTCAATTCCTTGGATTGATTGCAGAGCGGCTTCACGCTCTTGACATTCAGTACATGCTGACAGGGTCAATGGTTCTTGCGATCTATGCCATTCCGAGGATGACGCGTGATATTGACATCGTAGTAGATATTTCCATTGCCGATGTTTCAAGATTTGTCGGAGCATTCAAAGATGACTGCTATATTGATGAGCCTGCCGTGCTGGATGCAGTCAGCCATCATGCGATGTTCAACGTAATACATAATGAGCTGCTCGTAAAAGCAGATTTTATCGTAAAGAAGACTCATCCATATCGTATCGCAGAATTCAACCGGCGAACAAGCTTCCTTTTTGATAATCAAGAGTTACAACTTGTTTCCCCCGAAGATCTGATCCTTTCAAAATTATCTTGGGCAAAAGATTGCAGCACCGATAGGCAACTTGAGGATATTCGCCAGATCCTTGCCGGAAAGAAAAAATTGGATCTAACATACATCAACGAGTGGGCGAAAGAACTTGGATTAAGCTCTATTTGGCTGAAGGTAAAAAATAAGTATGAATGATACAAGCGTTGAAATCGATGCCCGTTATCGGTCCATGATAATGGCAATAAAACCTCAGGAGCGGCTGAAAATGGTTGGCGGGATGTGGGATTCTGGGAAGCGTCTGGTAATGTCGTCAATCAGGAATGAATTTCCGGAAATATCTGATCAGGAATTGCGGCGTAAATTTTTTTCCCGCATTTACAGAAACGATTTCTCTTCAGATGAAATGGATAAAATTCTATCTCAATTCAGGTAAATTGATTTTCGCAATTTTAGTTGCGATGCATTAAAAAGAGGCCGCTTCCAAACCGGAAGCGGCCTCTTCAATTCTAACGATTCAAACACTCACACTCTCTCACACTCTAAACAAGATTACTTATTGTAAAGTGGTCTTGCTGTGTAGTGCGTGTGAAGAAGCTCATGCGACTTGTGTCCGCAGGGCTCGCCCAAAAATTCCTTGTAGATCGCAGTGATCTCGGGATTCTGGTGCGAGCAGCGAAGCGTGCTCTTCTCGTCATCGGAATAGATGCCGAGCGTGCGCTTCTTGCGAACTTCGTCGTTGGCACCGTAGGGCTGACCACCGCCGCCGATACAACCACCGCGGCAAGCCATAACCTCGATGAACTGCCAGGGCTGAGCCGTGCCGTTCTTCTTGGCTTCGCGGATCTTCTCGAGAACTGCCGATACGTTGGCTGTTCCATGAGCGACTGCGATATTGACAGTTGCGTCACCGATCTTGATTGCACCTTCTTTAACGCCCTCAAGACCACGGGTCTCAAGCACATTGATGTCGGTCATTTCTTTACCGGTGATAACAGCATGAGCAGTGCGAAGTGCAGCTTCCATGACACCGCCGGTTACGCCGAATATTGTTCCGGCACCGGTGTAGGTTCCAAGGATGCTGTCGGCAGTTTCGTCGGGAAGTGATTTGAAGTCGATGCCGGCACTCTTGATCATGTTGGCAAGTTCGCGGGTTGTGATTGCCACATCCACGTCCATGTCACCTGTTGAGCGCATGTCTGCGTTACGGTCAACTTCGTACTTTTTGGCAGTACATGGCATGACTGAAACAACATACATGTTCTTCTTGGTTACGCCGATCTTATCTGCATAGTAGGTCTTGGCAACCGCGCCGAGCATCTGCTGCGGGCTCTTGGCTGTCGAGAAATGCGGGATAAGGTCAGGGAAGAATTTTTCCATGTAGTCAACCCATGCAGGACAGCATGAGGTGATAAGCGGAAGGCTGCCCGGATCTTTTGTGAACTTGGTAATGAACTCTGTTCCCTCTTCCATGATGGTGAGGTCGGCAGAGAAGTTTGTGTCGAACACAGCCTTGAAGCCGAGGCGACGAAGAGCCGCATAGAGCTTGCCGGTCTGAAGTGTTCCGGGCTCGTAACCGAAAGCCTCGCCGATGGCGACGCGGACAGCCGGAGCGATCTGAACAACTGTATGCAGCTCAGGATTCTGAAGAGCATTCCAGACTTCAGTGCACTGGCTGCGCTCGTAAATCGCGCCGACAGGACAATGCGCGGAGCACTGACCGCAGCGGATACACGGACTGTCTCCGAGTTTCACGTCGGCGGCTGGAGCAATACGTGTATGCTCGCCACGTCCGAGGAACTCGATGGCATGAACGCCCTGCATGTCCTGACAGACCTGTACGCAGCGACCGCACTTCACGCAACGTTCCGGGTGGAGGATGATCGATGTGCTCGATGTGTCTTCCTCAAGACCGTTGAGCTGCTTCGGATACGGAGTCTCGCGGACACCGAACTCGGCAGCGAGGCGCTGAAGCTCGCACTGCTGGTTACGCGGGCACTTGAGACAGTCATCAGGGTGAGTCGAAAGAATCAGCTGAATGACTGTCTTGCGCACTGCGATGATCTGCGCATCGTGGGTAATAATCTTCATGTTGTTCTCGACGGGGGTGCTGCAAGCGCGCAGCATCTTCGGAGAATTCTCAGACTTGACGATACAGATTCCGCAGGCAGCCCACGGTGTAAGGTCAGGATGCCAGCAGAGAGTCGGAATCTTTATTCCGACCTTCTCGGCGGCGCGCAGAATGGTTGTACCTGCCGGTACTTCCACCGCGATGCCGTTTATGAAAAGAGAAACATTGCTCATATCTACTCCTGTGTTTTTCTTGTGTATCAGCCGCGGGTGACCGCGCCGAATTTACAAACGGTGAAACATTCGCCGCACTTGATACAAAGGCTCTGATCGATGACATGCGGAGTCCGCTTGTCTCCGGTGATCGCAGTGACAGGGCAGCGGCGGGCGCAGAGGCCGCAACCAATACACTTGTCAGCAGTGATTCCGAAAGCGATCAGGCTCTTGCACTTTCCAGACGGGCACTTCTTGTCGTGAATATGTGCCTTGTATTCGTCAGCGAAGTAGTTGAGCGTTGACAGAATCGGATTCGGTGTTGTCTGGCCGAGCGCACAAAGCGAAGCCTTCGACATTGCGAAACCGATGGTGCGCATCTTCTCGATGTCTTCGTCGCTCCCGTTGCCCTTGCTGATCTTGTCGAGATAGTCGAGCAGCTTGCGACCACCAATGCGACATGGAGAACACTTGCCGCATGATTCATCAACAGAGAAGCTCAGGTAGAACTTCGTGATGTCAACGATGCAGTCGTCTTCGTCCATGATGATCATTCCGCCGGAGCCCATCATCGAACCGAGCTTTATGAGGTTGTCGTAGTCGATCGGTGTATCGAGGTGCTCGGCAGTGATAACACCACCGGAAGGTCCGCCAGTTTGCACGGCCTTGAACTTCTTGCCGTTTGGAATTCCGCCGCCGATGTTATAGACGATCTCGCGAAGAGTTGTTCCCATTGGCACTTCGATAAGACCTGAGTTTTTGATCTTGCCGGTAAGAGCAAAGACCTTTGTTCCCTTGGACTTTTCGGTGCCGATTGATGCGAACCATGCACCACCCTTGAGGATGATGACCGGAATGTTCGCCCATGTCTCGACATTGTTGAGAACCGTTGGCTTGTCCCAGAGTCCCTTGACAGCCGGGAATGGAGGACGAGGGCGAGGCATACCGCGTTCGCCTTCGATTGATGCGAGAAGAGCAGTTTCTTCACCGCAAACAAACGCACCAGCACCAAGACGGATCTCAAGGTCGAAGTTTACACCCGAACCCAAAATATTGTCGCCGAGGAGTCCCATGTTGCGGGCCTGTTCCATGGCGATTTCGAGACGGCTTATCGCAAGCGGATACTCTGCACGGATGTAGATGAAACCCTTGGTAGCGCCGACGGTATAGCCTGCGATTGTCATGGCTTCGAGGATGCTGTGCGGATCGCCTTCGATTGTCGCGCGATCCATGTATGCACCCGGATCACCTTCGTCTGCGTTACAGACGATGTACTTCTGATCTGCGCCTTCGACCATCTTGGAGAAGTTCCACTTCATCCATGTCGGGAAGCCTGCGCCGCC
>CAIOZP010000721.1 GCA_903862805.1 uncultured Fibrobacterota bacterium | reverse complement strand
GACAACGATGGATGATTATCCGAATCCATGACATTTCTTTTTTCATGAAATTGGCTGCGGAAAACTATTTGCCGGCTCTTGATATCATATATGACAAAATCTGCACTCGTCATAAGCTCGCGTTTTAATGAGCCGGTACTCGGAATGAAGTCTCTATGGTACAAGCTGACGGATTGCGGCATCTTGAACAACGAGCCTTTATCATCATCATCGAGCATATGAATTTCAACGTTGTATGTCCTTGCAATGAACGCATAGTCAAACTTCGATGGATTACCCTGCAGTTCCCCAAGCATTTCCTCACAGCCAAGCAAAACAACCGGACCGTTTTGTGAAAGAATATTTGTTATCGGAGCAAGGAGTCCGACAAACTCGTCAACGTTATAATTCCCCAATAATGGATAGGTCAGAACCGCGATTTTTGCGTTTCGGAAAATCCCTTTGTCCTGTTCAACGGCGTTGTCAATTATGGCCGCAAGCCGATATTCAGGTGTCTCGCTCAAACGAACCGGCGCAGGGATTTTTTCGTCGCAGACATATCCGACATAACTGATCGAATCGTTTTTCCATTTGATGTATCTGATGAGTGTTTTCTGAATCGAAACCTCGTGACCGTTGCGTTTGATCTTGACACTGCAGCCATTCGTATCGAGGATTTGTGTGGTGACGATGTTGTTATCGACAAGAGAAATTTCGTCGGCAAAAGCCGTGCCCGAAAAAATCGTCGCACAAAAGGCAAGCACAATACTTTTTGATCTGATTGACAACATGCGAACAAAATTCAGCACAATTCCACCTTGGCAACTCAAAGCAATTTTCCATTGATGAAAAATATCATCCGTCAAACAGACAAATTCTTTCGCGAAAAAATCACCCCGGCCATCTCGCATGTTCCCTGAGACTGCTCACACGATCGCGCGAAATTATCAGATGATCAACCAACGGAATATCGAGCAGTTTGCCCGCTTCGAACAATCGTTCGGTGATCTTCCAGTCGGCCTCGGATGCGTTTGTGCTTCCGCCCGGATGATTGTGCGCAAGGATCACCGCCGCCGCCTTCGCACGCAGCGCGTGTTCGATCACTACCCTCGGATAAACCGCACACTGATTCACAGTTCCGACGCCGATTTCCGTCACGGCAAGAACACGCTGGCCACCAGTCAGCAAAATTGCGACAACATACTCGTCGCGCCGACTTCCAAAATGAAAACGCAGATAATTTTCCACCGCCGCCTTGTCAGAAAGAATCTCCGCCACCGTCGCTTTCTCCTTGAGGCAAAGCGCCGCAGCTTCCTTGACAAGCGCGAGCAAATTGCAGCTGTGTTCGCCAAGTCCGGCAAAGGCGATGAGCTCTTCCTGCGGAGCATCGAGCACTGCGCCGATGGTTTTGTAATGTCTCAGAAGCTCCTTTGCGAGCGGCTTCGTATCACGACGAGGAACTGCAAAAGTCAGCAGATATTCGAGCACCTCGTAGTCGAGAAATCCGGATAGACCATTTTCAGAAAATCTCTGCGCGAGACGACGACGATGGCCGGATTGATCGGATGTTACGTCGAAGGTTTTTTGATGGTTGCTTTCGGTCATTAGGAATTCCGTGTTGCGGGTTTATCGATATCTTGAACCTTGATTTTCTTGATTTCAAAATCTTGGGAATCCTGTAATCCCATTGATCAAGGTTCAAGACTATTTATTCCCCATACCGCCCCGTGTTTCATGAAGTGCATCAATAATATCTGCTGTCGATGCAGAAACATTTACCCCCGGAACGTCCAGAGACGACACTACAAGCGGCGATGATCTGCTTACAGTATAGAAGGTTCCATCATCGTTGCAAACAGCCTCAAGACCTTCGATATCGGCGCATGCGAAGACTTCGTCTATGTGGAGCTTGACATCAGATAAAGCAAAAACTGTCATACTTTTCCCCCTAAAACTACGATCCCACACATTGTTGCTACTTCCGCCAGTTTCCGGTCAAGTGCAAGCAAAGGGCAGTCAAACCGGGTCGCACATTGCAACAGATATGCGTCATAGGCATATATACGAAATTTGCAGGCGATCTGCAACGCCTTTGCAAAATCGATTTCAACCTGCTGTACAGACATTGACTGGAATGTTTTAAAATCAAATCTACATCTTTATCTGAAATACGTGATTTTCTGAACATGGCAGACAGGGCATTCCCAATTTCCCAAATAAGTGACACAGGAGCAATGCAAACGTGTCCACGGCTTGCTGCGATTATCGACTCGCGTTCCGGCTCGTTCATGAGGATTGAAAGCAATGCCGACGCATCAACAACGATAGTCATTGGATCTCCGATTCAGAATCATTTCCAGCAAAACAAAAACCTCGGGCCAAAAGGTCAAGTCTCAGAATCATCTTGCAGAAATCTGAAAGCAGAATAAGGGATGTCTGCTGTCTGGGGGAAATATAATTGCTGGCTGGTGATGGGGAAGCGAGGTCGTTTCGACAAGCTGTTCATAAAAACGGTGGCTTCTACTCCGCTCAGCCACCTCCTGTTTTGCATCTTGTCAAACAAACACTAACACCACTTTCACGAAGCCGCTTGAAGGAGGCGCGTCGCATTACAGGAAGAGCAGAATTTCCTCGTTCTTGACAGTTTGAACCCACCAAATCCGTCAATTTCGCCACCGCAAATTCCGGAATCCCGATTATCAAATTTGGATCTTTGGTCATTATGCCAATAAAATCTCACCGCAAAGGCTCTGTGTTTACCCGTTACCGATCTGTTTGCTTTTTTGTCATCTGGAAGGTGAATATTTGCAAATGGGATATTTTCGCTTTTTTCTGTACGCCAAAATTTAGTCAATGCGCTTTGAAACTTGTCATCAGCCACCTGCTCTTTACGCTAAAATTAGTAGAAATGACCTTTTGTAAGCAATTAATGGCATTAAAGTAGCCAGAATTAGCAACAACAGTACCTAAAGAAAGTTAAAAATAAGCATGGCTTTTCAAAAAAAAATGTATAAATTCCAGACAGGGTTGCTTGTGTCTCCAAACAGAAGGTGTGTTTGATGAAAAAGTCCATTTTCTTTCCCGCAGTGATTTTGCTGGCGGCCAGTGTTTCGGTGTTTGCTGCTGGTGAATTAAAGCCGTTTCCGCAACATCAGTCGTTTACCGGTTGCATTAAGCCAACGAATGTGACACAACCTCAGATGGATTCAACCATCAAAGTTTTTTACAACAGTTACAAATCGTTGTTCATCAAGTCGAACGGCAGTTTATACTACGCCTTCCAGAACAATGATACCGATGCCAACAATACTGTTAATATCACGACGTCCGAAGCTCATAGTTATGCAATGATTATCACGGCACTAATGGCGGGTTACGATGCCAATGCAAAGACGATTTTCGACGGTTTAACAGCGTTTTATCTTGCCCATCCCTCCTCTGGTGACAACAACACCAGCGGCCATGTCAATAAATCCGGCATGAACTGGGCTCCCAGAAGTGCGACAACCAACACACCCGCCGAAGATGCCGCAACCGATGGCGACATGGGTGTTGCTTATGCACTTATTCTCGCGAGCAAGCAATGGGGCGGAACTCCCACCGGAAATTCCACAACGTATTTGCAACTTGCCCAGAACATTCTGACCGGCATGCTTGGATGTGACGAGATGGCTTCTTCCAACAATGGGTATCTCCAAATTGCCGATGACGCATATACGCCGACTGTTACCCGTACATCCGACTGGATTATTGACCATCTTAAGGCATACGAGGCAATAGATCCTACCAACGCATCCAAATATGAAGCATTTGTTACAGAAATCCATACGCTTCTTGGCACTTCCACTGTTTGCAATACCACTACCGGGCTGCTTCCAGGCTTTATAAAGGGCACAACTCCGACAACATCTGTTGAAGGCGCCGGTTCCGATAAATATGACTACAACTCCTGCCGTGATCCTTGGCGTCTTGCCATGGCCTATATGCACTCGGGCGATGCCGTTGCGAAGGGGATTGCCGCCAAAGAATGTGCTTGGGCCTACGGTCAGGACTCTAATTTCCAACTTATAGATGGCGGCTATACACTTGCCGGTTCCCCAAATCATTCTGGCTGGGGAACTGCGACAGCGGCATTCATTGCGCCTTATGCCGTTGCAGCGTGTGTAAGCGGAACCCAGAAATACGCAAACCATGCGTGGACTGCCGCTGTCGGTGCCCTGAATGCGTATCAGGCTGATCCGACAAGTGGAGACAATGGCATTTATGATGAAGGCATTCGTATTCTCAGCCTTCTTGCTGCATCGGGTAACTGGTGGAATCCTGTTGGAACTACTACAAGCACCAAATACACCATTACCGCTTCTGCCGGAACCGGCGGCGCTATTTCTCCAACAGGAGCGGTGTCGGTAGATTCTGCCGGATCTCAGGCATTCGCGGTGACACCAAATGCAGGTTACACGATTGATTCCCTCCTTGTTGATAACGTGAATCAAACGACCAAGACCGGTTACACTTTCTCAAATGTTGTATCTGCGCATACGATCAGGGCAGTTTTCAAGATCACCACCAACGCGATAACGGCAAGCGCCGGAACTGGCGGAACTATCGCTCCGAACGGTGTCACCAATGTGAACTATGGCGGATCTCAAGCATATACCGTGGCACCGAGTGCGGGATATTCTATTGACTCGCTTCTTGTCGATAACGTTAGCCAGACAACCACGACTGCTTATACCTTCACAAATGTGATAGCGACTCACACAATCCGCGCTGTTTTCAAGATCAATACATTTACGATTACCGCAAGTGCCGGAACCGGTGGAGCGATTTCCCCGACAGGTGTCACAACTGTGAACTACGGTGGATCTCAGGCATATAACGTAACGCCGAATGCCGGATATACCATCGACTCGCTTCTTGTCGATAACGTGAATCAGACAACCAAAACTGGTTATACTTTCTCGACGGTTTCGGCCAACCATACGATTAGGGCGGTTTTCAAAATCACCACCAACGCAATTACTGCAAGCGCCGGAACTGGCGGAGCTATCGCACCAAACGGTGTCACCAATGTAAGCTATGGCGGAACTCAGGCATATACGGTAACGCCGAATGCCGGATACACGATTGACTCGCTTCTTGTCGATAACGTGAGTCAGACAACCAAAACCGGTTATACTTTCACAAGTGTAACCACCACTCACACAATCCGCGCAGTTTTCAAAATCAACATATATACGGTCACTGCAAGCTCCACTGGCCCGGGAACAATATCTCCGTCTGGTTCGGTGCAGGTTTCATACGGCGCAACGCAGGCATTCACGATTTCTGCCAACGCCGGATCTGTTTTGGATTCGGTCAAGGTTGACGGCGTAAAAACGGTGATTTCCAACGGCTCGTATTCGTTCACGAACGTGACTGCAGCGCATACGATCGCGGCGTGGTTCCATACTGCTGTGATCACGGCGCAGCAGACTGTAACTCATCTGACCGGCGTTGACACGACGGTTACTGTTGTAAAATCACAGCTTGGTATCGACACGCTTGTAACAACAACCGATTCCGTCTGGACTCTCGACAGCGCAATCACCAAAACCGATTCTTTAGCCGACGCAGTAATCTTCAGAACTGTTTTTGACACGGTGATTCAGAAGACCTTTGCAAGTGAGATCGTCATTCTTGACACGAATTTTGCAACGATCGACACCACAGTGACGACCAGCGTGGTTCATTACTTTGGATACGACACCATTGCCGGTCCGATTGACTCGGTCGTGGAAGGACAGGACACCATCGTTACAAAAACCGATACTGTCTGGACTACGGATTCGACGGTCACCGAGACAGATTCATTGGCAAACAGTGTGGTCTTCAGCACTAAGTTTGATACGATTGTCTCTCCGCCACAGAGCAGCGTCGTTGTTACTGCCGATACTATCAGAACAGGCGAGGCAATTATCGATGCCGGAGAAAACAACTCGATTAAAATGCCGGTCGGAATCTATGCGACGAAAACAGTGTCGAAAATTTCCGATGGTTCCGTCGATCTCTTCGTGATGACCTCAAAGCCTGCGTCACTCAAGGTGGAGATACTTGATCCTCTCGGCAATCAGCTCGACCAGCAAGAAACGACTTCTGCAACCGCCGGAGTTCCGCATCACTTCATCTGGGATATGCGCAACCGTAATGGCTCGGCTGCCGGAGCCGGATCGTTTGTAGCGGTGGCAAAGGTCTGTTTCCGTGACGGTGGGAAAACGGAATACAAGAGACTGTTTATAGTCAAATAGCTCTTTAGTTTTTGTCCGATGAAAAG
>CAIOZP010000720.1 GCA_903862805.1 uncultured Fibrobacterota bacterium | reverse complement strand
TGACGATGACCACCCGTTTCTTAACTGCCATTATTCCTCCCGTCATTACTGTATTCAAAGGCGCATTAAGCGCTGAATTTCGATGAAAATTTATATCCCGCCATTGACGTCACGGGAACTCAGCAATGCGCCCTTTTGAATAGCGAAACCGATATACATCCAGCTTGATCCGATGTAAACCCTGCCCTGAACACCGGAAATGAACGGTAGAAAAGGCTGTCCGTTGCTATAAAGAACCGGCAATGACTGGTGCAATATCCCGAATCGCGCGTTGAACAAAGCCTTGTCCATCAGCATTGCACAATAGTTGTTCGCGAATTCACCAAAAATGTCTTTAGCCTCGAATTCTGTCACCTTTTCGCCCACAAAAGCCGGAATGCTGGCACGATCAATACCGACCGCCAATATTCCCTGATAGATATTGTTGGCACTTCCCATGGTTAAAATGAGATCGAACCTGCCGTCGAGCCGTTCGACCACTTCCCAGTCGGTGGAGCGCTCACATTGTTTCCCAAAAAATGCATCCACACATCCGATGGCGGTTTCAAGAAAGACATCTGTCATACTGACCAAAGACAAAGTCGTACTCGACAAAGTATTCATCGAGACGTTCCAATCATCGTTAATAGATCTTTTCTGCAATACACCAGAGGATGATAATTGTTCATCGCGAACCCGGGAGGAGTGCAGGTCTGATGGCATAGCCGATACTTATCCAGCTGTTTCCGCACCACGTTTTGCCTTCGATCCCCCAGACCTTCGGGAAATAAGCCTGAGTTATCGAATACTGTGGCAGAGACTGTACCAGTACACCAAATTTTCCGGTGAACTCGCGGCTGTCCATGAGTAATCCGCAGAACTGGTTGGCTATTTCACCAAAAACATCCATAAGCATTTCATCGGAAACTGTTTCCTGAAAGAATCCCTGAATGGAACTACTTTGAATTCCGACGGCAAGCAGAGATTGAAATTTAGAGTTTGCGTTTCCGAGAGTGAAGATGTAGTCGAAGGTTCCCTGAAGTCTCGGCACTACGGCCCAGCGGTCTTTTGTCTCACTTGAACACTGGCACACCGAATCCACACAAACTCTACCGGTTCTTGAAAAAATGTCAGACATTGTTTCGAGAATATCTTTGACTTCATTTATATCCGGCACTTTACACTCCATAGCTTCAAGATCACCACGAAAAAATCCCGCCCATGTTAACTTGCCATCGCTACGGCATCAACCATTATTTGCGCCGCGAACAAAAGAATTTCAATCAGGATTCGAGGCAGGCAGCAAGCAGTTCCGATGGGCTTACCGCTGCGGTTCCGACTTCGGCTACCGTGAGACCTGCGGCATGGTTTGCGATCCAGGCGGCTTCGACCGGATTGCCTCCGGCACTTATCGCCGAGGTAAAAACAGAGATTACGGTGTCGCCTGCGCCGGTCACATCGAAAACCTTTCGCGCCATTGTCGGAAGCATCGTGCACTTGCGTGTCGAGGCATCGAACAGCGCCATGCCGCGCTCGCTTAATGTGAGAAGCAAATATTTCAGATTCAAATGCTCGACGATCTTCCAGCCCATCGGTTCGATAGCATCATCGGGAACGTGTTTCGGCTGAGGGATGCCGAGCACCTGATGCGCTTCCTTGAGATTGGGCGTTATGACACTCACGCCTTTGTACAATTCGAAGTGCCGCTCCTTCGGATCAACCGCGACAAATTTTCCGGAACGACTGCATTGCTCGACGATGGTCGAAAGCAACGGCGCACACACAACGCCCTTTGCATAATCTGAAACGACGACCGCCGTTGCCTTTGGAATAAATGCAGAAAACGCGGCCTGTGCCGCGGTGAGTTCGTCGTCGCGCAAGTCGGCAACGAGTTCGCGATCGACTCGTACGACCTGCTGACCACGTGCTCCGATTCTTGTTTTGGTGATTGTCGGCCTGCCAGACGAATGATAAAGCCCGCCGATGTCGCAACCGGTTTCGGCGAGCATCTGCGAAATGCGCCGACCGTTGTCGTCACGCCCCGCCACCGAGACCAGCATCGTTTTCGCACCGAGGCTTGCAATGTTCCGCACTACGTTTGCGGCACCGCCAAGACGAACTGTTGACTCTTCTATCTCGACAACCGGCACCGGCGCTTCCGGAGAAATGCGCCGCACATCGCCCCAGAGATATTCATCCATCATCACATCGCCGACAACCAGTACGTTGACAGATGCGAATGAAGAGATGATGGATTCGAGGCGGTCTTTGGAAATTTTCAATTCGGATATCATTGGGAAAGCCCTCCGTGCCCGATAATCACAAGCGAAAGGAATCGCGAATAAGGAGTCCAGAGCGGATCGATTATCGCAGAGAAAAGTTTGATAGGTGTAAGCCATTCGAGGATGATCAATCCGAAAAGAATTGTAGGCGCGTGACGCATCGCATTCAGCCACGGCGCGACTTTGTTATTGGGAAGAAGGCCGAGTACGAAGTTCGATCCGTCGAGTGGCGGCACCGGTAGCATGTTGAAAAACGCAAGACCGATGTTGATGTAGAAGCACATCATCAGAAGATTACCGAGGTATCCGCCAAGCACATCGCCTGCGACATTGAAACGAAGAAGAAGCCCGAAGATCACAGCCAATACAATGTTTGATGCTGGCCCCGCAATCGCAACCTTCCACAAATCTCTTCGCGCGTTGTCAAGATTCATCACACTGACCGGAACCGGTTTGGCCCAGCCGAACGGCCCGAACAAAAGCAGTATCGTTCCCATCATGTCAAGATGCTTGAGCGGATTAAGTGACAGACGCCCCGCATCTTTTGCAGTACTGTCTCCGCGAAGCCATGCCACCCATCCATGCGCAAGCTCGTGAACCGTTAGCGCGATAATGATTGCCGGAACACGATAGATCGCTATTTCAACCCAATTGACAATTCCATTTGACAACGACATTTATGAATAATCCTTTCAGCTCTTATTCTCATTTTGTAAAGTGCTATGATGCACACGACTGCTATGCCGACCATAAGCGAAGTAAATCACAATGCCAATAGCCATCCAAACGACAAGCCGGATCCATGTGTCTCGCGGAAGAGCTAGCATCTGCCCGACAGAAAAAACGATGCCAAGAATTGGCACCAGCGGAACCCAAGGTGTACGGAACAAACGTTTGATTTCCGGCTTGGTTTTGCGAAGAACCAGAACGCTCGCGCAGACCATCGTGAAGGCCAGTAGCGAACCAATCGAAACCATCTCGCCCAAAAATCCTATCGGGAAAATTCCGGCCATGAGTAGCGCAACAAAACCAGTCACAAGCGTAGCGACATAAGGCGAACGTGATTTTTTACCGGTCTTTGCAAAGACTTTTGGAAGAAGCCAATCGCTCGACATCGAAAAAAGAATCCGCGACTGACCGAGGATAAGAACCAATATCACCGAGCTGAGTCCCATGATTGCACCGAACTTCACCAGCGGCCGCAGCCAGAAGAGTGTCGGCCCCGCCGCATCAATCGCTGCAGCAATCGGGCTTGCGACACCGAGCTTGGTATAAGGAAGAATTCCCGTCATGACAAGCGCGACTGCAATGTAGAGAATCGCGCAAATCGTGAGAGACACCAGAATTCCTATCGGCATATCACGCTGCGGATTTTTTGCCTCCTGCGCCGCTGTGGAGACGGCATCGAAACCTATGTACGCAAAAAACACAACCGCCGCACCGCGAAGAATTCCCGACAGTCCGAAATGACCGAACTCGCCAGTGTTTGCCGGAACGAAAGGATGCCAGTTCGCCGCGTTGACAAAATGCGAACCGAAGGCAATGAACAGCATGATCACCGAAACCTTCACCAGCACGATAAGCGCATTGAAGCGCGCCGACTGTTTGATCCCCAGCATAAGCAGTGCAGCGATTCCCGCAACGACAAGCACCGCCGGAAGATTGACAAATGCGCCTGTCGCAACGAGTCCGCTTGCTGGCGAATAATCGAACGGCGCATTGCACAACTGTGCCGGAAGCACCACCCCAAGATCCTTTAGGAAACTCGTAACATAAGCCGACCATCCAACAGCAACGGTCGATGCACCGAGCAAATACTCAAGCACCAAATCCCAGCCGATGATCCAGGCAAACAGCTCGCCGATAGAAACGTAGGCATAAGTATAGGCACTGCCCGCCATCGGGATCATCGACGCAAACTCTGCGTAGCACAAGCCCGCGAACGCGCATGCCAGCCCCGAAATAATAAACGAAATCACAATCGCCGGCCCCGCATAATTAGCCGCCGCTGTTCCGGTAAGCACAAAGATTCCAGCGCCGATAACACACCCGATGCCGAGGAGGATCAGATCAAACGCGCTCAGTGCACGAGAGAGATGATACTCGCCGTTCTCCGCATCGAGAAGAATTTGCGTATGCGATTTTGTTCGGAACAGTTTTTCCATTTTTTGTGCTCCTGAGTTCTTTATTTGGTTTTTGAATTTTCTTTTGATTGACAAAAAGAGAAGAAGAAGGAAGGGGTTAGCCACCCCTTAAACCCGCCAAGGAAGATG
>CAIOZP010000719.1 GCA_903862805.1 uncultured Fibrobacterota bacterium | reverse complement strand
GCGAACCCCCTGCCAGCGGCACCTGCACAAGCTGCTTCGATTGTTGCATTCAAAGCGAGAAGATTGGTTTGACTCGCAATGGTCTTGATGAGGTCAACAACCTTTTCAATCTTCTTTGAAGAATCATCAAGCCTCTTCATCAGCTCTCCGGTAGCCTGTACCTGATCATTGGCACGCCCGGCAAGAACCGACTCGTTGCGGCAATTTTCTGCAACATTGTTCAATGACGAACTCATCTCTTCAATGGAGGTTGCCACCATGTTGATCGATGCCGACATTTCACTTGCAGATGCCGAAATATCACTTACATTCACCGTGACTTTTCTGCTTGCATCTGCAACCGCACCGGATTGGGTCGTCATCAGATCGACCCTCTTGGTGATCTCGTTTGATGTGGTCGAAAGTTCCTTTGACGAGCCTGCAAGAGAAGCCGAATGCTCGATGATCGTCCCGACCATTTTCTGAATCTTTTCCACAAAGAAATTGAACCAATGTGCGAGTTCGCCAATCTCGTCGGTGCGTTTTGCTGCAAGCCGCTTTGTCAGATCGCCTTCGCCCTGAGCAATGTCCTTGAGCCTCAACACAACCATGGTGAGAGGACGGATGACCATAGTCCGCATCATGAAATAAAGCAAGATTATGATCAATGCAATCTGGAGTGCTGATTTGAGCGCAATTTTCAAAAGCTCCGTTCCAAGCTGCTTTTCGATGAAGGCTTCTGACGCGAATACCGTCAGTTTTCCGATGGATTTTCCGTCGTTCGTTATGGACGCTGTAAGTATCCTGAGCTTCTGTCCACTGGATTCAGACAGTGCGCTATCGTGTATCGTTCCATCAGCCGCTTTACATTTGCTTACAAAGACTTTGCCATCCTCGCCGGTAACCGTAATCCCGCTAATGAAAACTTCGCGCATTTCAAGCTCTATTATCAATGCAGCTGATTGCGCGTTCAAATCCCAAAGCGGAGCAGCAAGACCATTCTTTAACCTCTCGATTTTTTCAGAGCAGCTTTTCTCCAGGCGTTTCTTTTCATTAGTACGAGTGTTTACGTAATCATAGCTCGCAAAAATCACAAAGGTTGCGAGTACCACTCCGGTCACACTGAAGATAATCCTTGTAGAAATCGAGTCTTTGAATTTCATCTGCTGCTGTCCGCCTTGTTTTTCATTGTTTCAGCAAAGGATCACGGCTTGAACGGCTGATCAATCGGCCCCATGATCTTGGCAAATTTACCCGACTCGCGGAGCTTCTTGATGGCTGCTGTTAGGAAAGCATCGGTTTCCTTGCTCTTGGCGTTCTTGGGAAGGATGATCTTGACATCGAAGCGGTAGTAAAGTTCGCGTTTGACATTGGTGAGGTTAAGCTTTGCAATCAGCGGATCAATTGCCATATCTGCAAAGATCAGGCCGTCTATTCTTCCAGCGTCAACCTTTTTGATACTGCTCTCAAGATCGGACGAGGCAATGATCGGAAATGCGAAATACTGTGTATGCGCAGCATCGGTTTCGATCTTGTACTGGCCGAGATTTTTCATATCAAGCGGTTTGCTCTTGTTCGTGTAAAGAGTGAAATTGACATGAAAAATCGTTTCGGTGGAATGGAGATAGTTCAGATCCTTGTCGGCGATATTCGGGTTTTTTATGAGCGGCATATGGAAATCAACTTTTGCATTCGTGACATCCTCGATGGATCTCTTAAACGGCACAACCTGAATATCGATCTGCTTTCCGGTTACCTCTGAAATCGCTTTCACGAGATCAACCAGAATCCCTTTGTCAACGCTTTCGGCATAGACCGGCATCTGTGCAAGGCTCGCCTTCATCGGCTGCGCACCGGCATACGATGCAAACAGCACAAGCGCCGTCCCCGCTGCGATTGAAATTCTGCTAACGAACACGTTCCTCATAGGAATCTCCTTTGAAAAGTAAATAGTCTATCCGAATCCGAGGCATGTTAGATTACCGGACTGATGTGAACAACAGAAAAATCTATCGGAAAAGAGTTTCGTTGACGGATTGGAAATATAACAACAAATGTCTCAGGACTCCTCGAACCAGCCTTTTTTTTCGGCCATGCTCATGAACGCATCGATCACGGTCGGATCGAACTGGGTTCCGCTGGCGGCTTTCAGTCTGACGATGGCTTCCTTCTTGCCAAGACTGGCACGGTAAGGACGATTGCTCGTCATGGCTTCGAAGGCATCGGCAACATGCAGGATGCGTGCACCGAGCGGGATTTCGTCGCCCTTGAGTCCTTCCGGGTAGCCGGTGCCGTCGTGATGTTCGTGATGATAAAGGATGAGCGTGTACAGATCTTTCAGGAACGGAACGTCGCGAACAATGTTTGCGCCGAGCGTGGTGTGAGTTTTCATGACGCCGTTGAACTCTTCGTGAGAAAGCGGCCCCGGTTTGTTGAGGATTGATCCGGGGATTCCGATCTTGCCGATGTCGTG
>CAIOZP010000718.1 GCA_903862805.1 uncultured Fibrobacterota bacterium | reverse complement strand
CCCGAGACTCCGGAAGAATTTCAAATCCGCCTTTCAGAAGCGATCACCTACGACAATTTCGCGCGCCGTCCTGTCCATCGCACGGTATCCGATATGGTTGATTACCTGTCCGATATGTGGGGTGTCGCATCAAACATTCGCGAAGCACAAAAAGCGAATCGCTGGCCGAGAAATCCGAGGTCATGCAAGAACTACAGCGGATGCCAATACTTCCCGCTCTGCACCGGCGTGGCAAGCGAAGAAGACGAATCAATGTTCATTCATAAACCAGCTCACGAAGAGCTGAATTGCAAGGAGATCGCAGTATGAACTACGCAGAAATGATCAAAAGTGGCCCGACAGTAAAACCACCAAGAATTGTCTTGGTTGGCGTCGAAGGCGTCGGAAAATCCACCGCGGGCGCCCAGATGCCGAATCCGATTTTCCTCTGTGCGGAAAACGGTCTTGTCGGCGAACAGTTTGCCGAGACCAAAAACATATCACCGAAATCATGGGAAGAATTGCTCGGGTTCGTTGACTATTTGCGAACTGAAAAGCACGAATACAAAACCCTTGTAATTGATACCCTCGACTGGCTTGAGCCGGAACTTTACCGATTCATTTGCCAAAGAGATTCCAAGCCGGACAAAAAGTTGAAGTCGGTCGAAGACTATGGATACGGCAAGGGATATGTCGTCGCATGTGACGAATTCCGTGGGTTGCTGTCAAAACTCGAAAGCTTGAATAATGCAGGCATGGGAATCATGTTCCTTGCTCACGTCCAGATCAAGGCTTTCAATAATCCGACGGGCGACAACTACGATCGCTACGAAATGAAAGTTGCCAAACAGATTTCCGCACTTGTCAAGGAATGGGCCGATGCCGTTCTCTTTGCCCGCTTTGAAACCTACACGGAGAAAGACGGCGCAAAGGCAAAAGGGAAAGGCGGAGATGTTCGAGTGGCCCACACGAGACACTGTGCGGCATGGGACGCCAAAAATCGTTTCAGTCTCCCGGAAATCCTTCCGTTTGACATGCCGGGGATTCTCGAAGCTATCAAAAAGGGTCAGCCCGACGATGCGAAAACAATCACAGCCGAGATCGAAGCGCTCATCCCATTGTTGCCGGTTGACAAGCAGGCGATGGTAAGAACCTGGCTCGAAACACCGAGGACTTCAGCCCAACTGGCCCGAAACCTGAACACGCTTCGGGCCACGTTAACCACCACCGAAACGCAGGAGTAAACGGACGTGAGTAACTACATTTACCTGAATTGCACGGTGCTTGAAAACACTTTGGCAACTTCCAAAGAGAAGGGCACTCCATCGGTAAAACTGAAATTGCAGTATGCCGATGCCGACAAGAATCTTCAAACAATCGATGCTGACTTGTGGCTTTCCGACAAAGCATCGGAGAAGACTTTCAAAACCTTGTACGACGTGTTCGGATGGGCCGGAAAACTTTCCGAATTGCTCAATCCTATTCTTAGCGGAAAGAAATGCGTAGCCGCCTGCGAGTATGAAGAATACAAGGGAAAGAACTATCTCCGCGCTAAATACATCAATCGGGAATCCAAACCGGTCGCTAAAGCTAATGCCGGAATCGTGGCGCAACTCGAGTCAAAATTTTCCGGAATCGCAGCAAACCAAGCGGCAAAGGCACGCGCCGAGGGAGTGAAATTCGAGCCGGAAAAACTCGCGGAAAATCCCGATGCGCAAACGCCATTGACCGACTATTCCGGACGTCCTGACAACGCGCCAACGATTACCGACGACGATCTTCCGTTCTGATCTGATCTTGACAAAACGCGATGAACTCTGGAGCGCCGAGGATCGCAAAAATGCAGAAGCATTCCAGCACCTCGCTCCAGAGAAACAACTTGAAATCTTCCGGAAGGAACTTGCCACCTATCCGGAAGAACACCAACAACGGCCGATCATTAAGGCCCAAATGAAGGAGATAGAAAAACTATGCGTCCAACAACATCGAAAAGACAGCTACAGTGCATCCTCACCGACTCGGACAGGCTCCACTATTCCCGCGAAATCGCTCGTGCGGTCGAGCACAAAAGGAGTGCGGAAACGCGCTTGAAGTCGGCACAGGATCAGATCAAAAGCGAGATCACCAGCGCCGAGGAAGAAATCAACCGTTATTCGACTTCAATATCAAACGGCTTCGAGACAAGAGAAGTTGAGTGCAGTATTCAGTATGATTTCGAGCATGGTGTAAAGACGTTTTTCCGCACTGACACTGGCGAACTTGTTACGACTGAGACTATTAGTGACAGAGAGCGCAAAGAGTGGCTGGATTTCGGAAACGAAGACGGGCCGGTACCGATCCCCGAAGGAAGCAAACAGCCCGAAGTTGTTGAGGTTGTTCCAGCCGAAACATTCCAGATGCCAGATGGATCGAAGGACGAAGAAGATCCTAACGATGACGATCTTGACCTGGACAAATAATCGTGAAACTCCTAATTGGCATTGACCCCGGTGTACATACCGGGGTAGCAGTTTACAACACAGATTCCGAGCGGCTTATTGGATTAATAACCACTGATTTCTGGTCTGCATCAAGCATTCTTAGACAGCTTAAAAAAGGCTATGAAATCAAGAGTGTTATTGAAGATCCAAGCCAGAATCGCCCCGTATTTATTCGTCCCGGTGCTACGAAAGGCGAGATGATAAAAATCGCGCAGAATGTCGGAATGAACAAAAAAGAAGGTCTGCTTTGGATTGAATTCTGTAAGAGGAATAGCATTCCTTTTCTCGCTTCAAAACCAACAAAAAACAGCAATACAAAACTGGACGCTGTCATGTTTGGAAAATTGACGGGATGGAACAAACGATCATCAGAGCATTCGCGGGACGCTGCTATGTTGGTCTTTGGATTGAAATGGGAAGCGGTGAAATGACACCTATAACCCACACCGACCGAACATTTTGCACGTCTTCCGAATGCCCGAAGATTGACGAATGCGAAAGACATATCGGCTTTCTATCTTCGGCTCAAGATACACGTTGGGAGCAGGATTTTTTCGACAGCTTGGATACCAAAAGATGCACTATCGGTGAAGACGAATAACAACAAACATCCATTGACAAAAGGAGACTATTGAGCATGGCACAAACGCGACGAACAGACTCTTATTACGACGAGGTAATTCAAAAAGAAAAAGCAGAATTCATTCTCAAATCTTGCGGTTTAACGCTTCAAGATGCAGAAGCCTTTTTCGCTTGCGCACGTCCGCCACGCAAAGACCCGAATCGGGTAGCGAATCGCTTCTATCGGCGTAAGAAAGAGGTGCCGTTATGAGCCGCAAAATTCGACGCAGTATTTCAATGTCGCAGATGCGCCGCGATCTGGATACCAACTCCGAATTCAACGCGATTGTAGTTCAAGACATTCTGGCAACGGCCGGAAAATTTCAACGTGCCGTTGAGTCGCTTGACAAATGGTACTACCGACCGCTCCGTCTTTTACCTGTTGTCAAGCGACTGAAAAAAGCCGGTTACGACTGGCAAAAAATGATTCTTCGCTGGCAGGCCGGAAATGTCGAAGACAATTGAACCAGATTTCACAATCGAGGATCTGATGAAGGTTCTCAATATCTCGAAGAACACCGCAGCAGGAATCACCACCGGCAGATACAAGGTCGGCAGGCTGGTTCGATACCGTCGCGAAGACATCATGCAAATGCGAAACCTTGGAAGAAACATTCCAGTCGAACGATAAACAGTGGGCGAACTCGCGGCCCTTGACAGCGGGAGAATAAAGGAGGCATATATGCCAAAGACTACCGTAGCACCACCCAAGAAAAGCAGCCCTGCAAAGCCCGGCGCGATGACAAAGAGCGCACCGAAGGCCAAGAGTGCAGTTGTTTCAAAGAGTGGCCGCAGTCCCAAAGGCTGCTGATTCCGTATTGACAAAATGCGAAAGGGGGACATTTCCCGAGACAGAAGTGTTCCCCTTTTTTTGACACCTCACGCGCCGCGGATTGATATTCCCAACGGCGCGACTGGAAAGGGCTGCTGTATGGAGCAACCAAAGAAAAAGAAAGTCGCAACGGGGATCTGGTCATTGGCCGATGGCAGATTTTTTGTCAGGGTTCACCTCGTTCCAGGCGGCGACAAGACGGGATACTTCCCGAAAGAAACGCCAGTCTCCGAACTGATGAAAACCCGTGAAAAATGGGCTGCGGAAATGAAGTCCAAATCCACGGGTTCTTTGACAATTAGCACAGTTGGCGAAGCACTTGAGATGTACAAGACGCTCCCGCAGAAGTCCGGCAAATCACGATCACTCACAGGGGTGGACTCTTACTTTAACCGTCTGAAAAGCGAACTTGGTCATTTGCCGATTCATGATGCCTACCGAGGCCTTTCGATATTTGTTGACAGGGAGCAGAAGCGAAAAGCTATCTCACCGGAGACAAATAAAAAGCAGGTAGTAATGGCCCCTGCAACAATCAACAGGCACGTTGCTATGTTGAAAGCAGCAGTCAGAGCTTGTCATGAATTCAGAACAGGTATCGATTATTGCAGATTGATTCCAGAAAACTATCTCTCTGGGTTTCCATTGTTGCCTGAAAATAACAAGCGATTCCGAACCCTTTCGAGAGATGAGCGAAATGATTTCTGGAAGGTTCTTCCGGCCATGTTGCGGCCCTTGTATTATTTCGCATGTAGGATTCCTGCGAGAATGTCGGAACTCGTCAATATCCGTATGGCAGATGTAAATGTCTTCACCCAGACAATCACGATTCACGAAGGAGAAACAAAGAACGGCGAGGGCCGCACCTTGGTAATCCCGAAAGAATTTATGCCATACGCGAAACAAATGGCACAGTCCGGAGCTGAATACCTTTTCAACAGGGGAGTGGAAGAAAACTATCTGCCTCTTGGGTATGAAACTTCCGAGGGAATCAGATTCTCTCTGAAAAAAAGATGGGCCAGCGCATGTACCACGGCGAAACTGACCGACTACAACTTTCACAAAACCCGCCAGGAGGCAGTTCTTACACTTGTAGCCCAAAAGTGGGACACCGCAGACATTCAGCATATCGGCGGATGGAAAAGCTTGGAGGCATTTCAGAGATATTACAATGCCGATCTTGCCCTAATGATTCGCAAAGGTGGCTACATCCTGGATCTTTCTTGGATTAAGACTTTTGCAAATGACATCGCTGCAAGTATGGTGAGTAAAAATGGTGAGGAAGAAAAAAATATTGACATCATGCGAATTAAAAAGGCCTTGTAACTCTCTGAATTACAAGGCCTCTAAGTCTGGTACGCCCAGCAGGATTCGAACCTGCGACCTACGGATTAGAAATCCGTTGCTCTATCCAGCTGAGCTATGAGCGCAGACACTCATTAATTTCGGGGCGACAGGATTTGAACCTGCGACATCCTGCTCCCAAAGCAGGCGCGCTACCGGACTGCGCTACGCCCCGTGTAAATCTGGCGGAGGACACAAGACTCGAACCTGCATGGGCTTGCGCCCGGCGGTTTTCAAGACTGTGCCACCCGTTCTAACGCTTCAAAGATTCTATTAAATTTCAACGTCTTGCAAGAGGTGTTTTTTCACTTCGCCCCAAGCGATCCAAATATATGTCTTGCAGTGACAGCGTGGGGCCAACGACCCACAAAAAACAACAACAATTTTCACGACGAATGCAGCAACAAAGGGCTTCTGTCGGATATTCCCGGCATGATGGCCTGTGCTTGCGGATGTGATTGACAAGAAGGCGAAGTATCGCAGCGGAATGTTTTGAGGCATTTATGTTCGTTGGGCGCAGATATGCAGTCATAATAAACAAACCACAGAAAACATACAGTGGAAAAACGGCGGGGCAGGTGGCGGAGGGAGAAATCCCTCCGTCTCCTCGATTTTTACGGGACTTTCTTGAATGTATATATTACGGAATCTGCCCAAATCGATGTGTCAGAGTTTGTCCAAGAGCTGTCGCTGCCCATCGATTTCACAAAAACTTTCCAGGTACCAACTGTATCGGGTTTGAATTGGTACGTTGAAATAGAACCGGTGCTGTCCGTAAAACTTTTCTTGGCGGTAGGAGCGACAATTTTCCAGAAGGTTTTTGTAATGGAGCCGTATGTTTCATAAATTGACGGAGCCAAGGTTATTGTTGTATCGAAAGAGCCATTCTTTTCATTGACCGAAACGGTATGAGTAGCGAACTTTGCCACCGGCACTCCGATCACAGCATGGACTCTGACTATTCTCGGTGTTGACCAGCTCTGGTAATTGCTTTTTGATGTTATGTACAAAATCAGCAACCTGTTCTTCAGCTTGCTTGTATGAAATTTGCAATATGGTT
>CAIOZP010000717.1 GCA_903862805.1 uncultured Fibrobacterota bacterium | reverse complement strand
GCTTCCCGAATAAAGTTTGCGAATGATTCCGGCAACAGCGAGCTGACCTTTGTGTGGCTTGACAAGATGCAAGTCCTCGTCGAAGGCGTCGTCGATGCCGCCGAATATTTCGAGTCCGATCGCACCGGTGGCACAGGCCACGTTGAGCAGTTTCTTCGCACCGAAAACCGCGAAGGCCGCGACGGCTGTCATGGCGGCGGTTCCGTTCATTATCGCGATGCCTTCCTTGAAAGAAAGGCGCATCGGTTTCAGTCCGGTTTCTTTGTAAATTTCGGAAACAGGTTTGAGCTGTTTGTTGTGGTAGGCATTGCCTTCGCCGATTATGAGCAGCGCGAGGTGAGCAAGGTGAATTAAATCGCCCGACGCGCCGACGCTTCCGCATTCGGGAATGTATGGCGCGACGCCGTTGTTCACGAGGTCTCGCATGAGGTAAAGCAGTTCAACGCGAACGCCGGAGAAACCTTTGGCAAGGGTGTTCATGCGAATAGCAAGAACAGACAGCGCGACGTAAGGCTTGAGCGGATCACCGAGTCCGGCGGCGTGGCTCTTAATGAGATTGACCTGCAACGCCTCGATCTCGTTGTCGGAAATGATCTTGTTGCACATCGGGCCAAATGAAGTATTCACTCCGTATATGATGCGCTTGGCGGCGACTTCATCCTCGAGAAATTTTCTTGATGCACGGCAGCGGGTGAGTGCGGCTTCGTCGAGCGCTACTTTTTTGTCGCCAATGCCGATTGCTACGATGTCTTCTACTGTAAGATCATTGCCGGTTATTAGGACTGCTGCTTTTTCTGACATCTTGTCGGCTCCATCTGTTGCGTTGTATGTTTCAGTTCGAAGAAACGGAAAATAGCTCAGGCGGTAAACGATGACCAAGTCCAAAGTTGCTTTGATTAAATGTGCCTCATACAATGCAGAGGAAGTTCACGCTGCGATAATGCGTGGATTCGATCTGATCGGTGGAGCGGCGGCCTTCGCAAAAGCCGGTGAAAAGATCCTGCTAAAACCAAATATGCTTTCGAGTGCCGACCCTGAGGCTGCCGTGACAACTCATCCTTCTGTGTTCGAGGCGGTGATCCGCGCATTCGCCGATACCGGCGCGAAGCTTTCTTATGGAGATTCGCCAGCGTTTCACAAAACATCGCAGGCCGTGAAAAAATGCGGATACGACGAGGTTGCAAAGCGGCTCAATGTTCCGCTTGCCGACTTCGAGACAACGGTCAAGACCGAACATCCTTCGCCGCTGTTTCTCAAAACGATTCCGCTTGCCAAGGGCGCGCTTGATGCCGATGGAATCGTGAGCATCTCCAAACTCAAGGCACACGGGCTGACCCGGCTTACCGGTGCGATAAAAAATCAGTACGGATGTATTCCGGGACTGACAAAAGGGAAATACCACACGGTCGCCCCGATGGTCGGAGATTTCTCGGCGATGCTTGTAGATATAAATACTCTGCTAAAACCGCGGCTCTACATAATGGATGCAATCGTTGCGATGGAAGGCAACGGCCCGAACAGCGGTGATCCAAAGAAAATCGGATGTCTCATAATGTCAACCGATCCGGTGGCGCTCGATGCCACAGCCTGCCGCATTGTTGACTGCAATCCACATTTCATTCCAACGAATTTAGCCGGAGAAAAAGCGAAGCTCGGAACATGGCATGCAGAAAATATCGAAATCGTCGGCGATAAAATTTCCGACTTTATCGATCGCAGTTTCAAGATCGTTCGTAGTCCGGCGGTTATGGTTTACGGTGGTGGCATTGCCAAGAAAATCACGGCGCAGCTTTCGCCCAAACCGGTGATCAAATCCGAGACCTGCATAAAGTGCGGACGCTGTGTGGAAATCTGTCCGGTAGATGGCAAGGCCGTCAACTGGAAAGGCGGCACCGACAGAAAATCACCTCCGGTTTACGAATACGAAAAATGCATCCGCTGCTATTGTTGTCAGGAAACCTGTCCCGAAGGTGCGATCACAATTTATACACCGCCACTTTCCGCCCTGCTTCCAGCATTAGCTTTCCTTGGGATTTTTGCCGGCGTTGCCAAGATGATTGCGAAACGCACGATCCGCTTCATTCAGGGGAAGAAGTAGTATGCTTCAAAAAGGATCTTCTCTTTCTGTCAATAAAAAAGCTTCGCCGCTTGATGTAAAAAAGGCGAGACAGGCCGCGTCGGCGTTTGATAAAAAAGCGGTAGAAGAAGCAATTGTAGCCAGAAAAACTATTGTGGAAATCTGCGACGCCTTCGGGATTTCAGCTCTTGCGGCATCACGCGAGATTGAACGCTGCCTCAGAAAAAATCCCGATGTGACGCTTCTGAATTTTCATGTTGAACCCATGC